>JAADGA010000024.1 GCA_013152615.1 Alphaproteobacteria bacterium | reverse complement strand
GACAGATGTCGAAATTACCGGCCTGTCGATTAACTATACCCTTGGTCCCGATGTCTGGAAATCAACCGACAAGCGCCCTGTTATTGACCGCTTTGAAGCCTTGCTGGCAAATTTCAAGAATTCAGACAGTTTGCTCTTTGAGATGGCACAACAATTATTGTCACCGCCGGAATCATCTGTTACCGCCGGGTATCTGCGCCAGATCGCCCTGCCTGAAACCACAATCACGCTGACAGACCAGCTCTCCGGCCAAAAGTGGAAAATTCCGACGGGCTACCTTGATCTGCGCCGGACCGATGCCGGATTGAGCGTCAGCCTGTCGGGCGATATCACTGTCGCGGCCACTCATATCATGCCGATAGACTTTTTTCTTCTATTTGATAACCGCAAGAAGCAGGCGGTAACTATTTTAAAATTTTCCGACCTGAGACCGTCGGCTCTCGCCGGTAAAGTCAAGGCGCTGTCAGGACTGGCGACACTGAATATTCCCGCAAGTGGAAACATCAAATTTACCATTGATCATAATTTCGATATTCCGGTTATGGCCTTCAGTCTGGCGCTGGGCAAGGGGTCAATCAACCCCTATAATATATATTCAAAACCGCTGAAAGTTACGGCGGCGGCATTGGATGGTCATATCCTGAGAAAACGGAATTCGATTGTTCTGGATAAGATATCCTTTCAGCTCGGACAGACTTTTATCCGTGGCACCGGGCTGTTATATGGAGCCATAGACCGGCCGGGGATCGCCATCAAGGCAAATATCACCAATTTGCCATTTGTTAATCTCAAATCATATTGGCCCGGCGAGTTCGGGTCGGGGGCCTATCAATGGATTACCCGGAATATTGATGCCGGGATTGTGCCGAAAGGAACCCTTTCGGTTGATATAACCCCCTGAAATGTGGCCACAGGATAACGGTGCAAAATCAACCGAAGCCGAAGACGGCCTGCCCGCAGATTCAGTTACCTTTAAATTCAAATTTAATAAAATCGCCGCCCATTACCTGCGTCCGATGCCGGTGCTGACCAATATGTCCGGCACGGCCGAGCTTGACCTGCACAGCTTTCACCTGAAGGCAACCGGGGGGAAAATTAAACAGCTGACCATTCAAAAGGCTGATTTGCTTTTTTCCCATATTCAGCTCGAAGGCAAGGCTACGGCAAAGATCACACTGGGACTTAAGGGATCGGTTGAGGATATATTACGGGTTATCGATCATAAACCCCTTGGCTATCCCTCCCGCTATGGCATCAAGCCGGGATCAATTACCGGGCAGGCGACTGCGGTGGTGGTATTGAAATTTCCACTGCTCAAAGAAGTTGGGCTAAAGGACGTGACCTTTGATGTCACCGCCAATATTAATCACCTGTCGATCCCCAAACTGAGCAGAAACCTGGCCATTAGTGATGGTCAGATGAGGATGCATGTAAATGACAGCGGCATTGATGCCGAGGGTAAAATCATCCTTAACGGCGTTCAGTTTACCAGCAAATGGCTGGAAAATTTTGATAAATCACAGGAGCTTCCGACCCAATACAGCCTTAACGGTATTATTGAGGGCGCGGCCTGGAACCGGCTGAATTTACCCTTTGATTCCTATATCGACGGGCCGGTGAAAATTGATCTTACCCTTTATGGCAAGGGCGGGGTGCTGGTCAAGGGAAACGGCCAGTTTAACCTTATGAACAGCAAAGTCAGTTTTGCCCCGCTGGGTTGGGAAAAAGCCCGGAACAAGGCGGGAATCGTCGGCTTTGACCTGCAATTCGAAGGCCCAAACCGGCTTAAAGTCAAAAATATTATTCTGCAAAGCGATAATCTGGTGGCCAATCTCGAAATTGATCTGATCAATGACAGGGTCACCCGGTTCGCCGTCCCCAAACTGATCATGAAAAACACCGACCTTGCCATGCTGATGAAATGGAATGATACCAGGAAATATTATCAGGCCACCCTTGACGGGAAATTCTTTAACGCCGCGCCGCTGATTAAAATCCTGACGGCAACCAATGACAATAATGAACGAGTTGATTTGCCGGATTTCAACCTGACGGCAAAAATCAGCACCATGCTGACCGAAAATAATGTCCGGATAAAGGATGTAAAAATATCGGCCATTTACCGTAATCAGGATTTTACCCATGTTACTCTTGGCGGTAAACTGGGTACAGACAAAAGCGTCGCCGTCACCATCACGCCCAATGGTGACAAAAGAAAACTTTATTTTACCAGTAATGACGCCGGCGATGCCCTGAGGGGGCTGGGTATGTTCACCCTCGGGATTGGCGGCAATATCAGTCTCTCCGCAGATATGGTCCGCCATGAGTTTGGCATCTCTCTTGGTGGAAAAGCCAGGGTTACTAAATTCAAGGTAATCGACTCACCCGGCTTTTCCAAACTTCTGGCAGAAAAGAAATTCGCCAAGGCCAAAAAGGAGCTGGAAAAAGGCGGGCTGTCCTTTGATGATTTCAAGATGGATTTCCGGATATATAACGGGGTGATGGAAATCACCAATGGCCGGGCGCACGGCTCCAGTCTGGGCATAATAGTCGCAGGCGCGATTGATCAAACCTATAATGAGATCAGTCTCTCGGGCACCATAACCCCGGCCTATGGACTCAATTCATTTCTGGGTCATATCCCGCTGATTGGCACCATATTAACCGGCGGCAAAGGTCAGGGTATTTTTGCCGCCACCTACAGCATCAGCGGCCCGCTGGATAATCCGGAAGTTAAAATAAATCCGCTGTCCGTCCTCGCCCCCGGTATTTTCCGGAGCATTTTTACCGCTATCGGCGGTGGCCGGAAAAAAACCCATCGGGAACGGATCATGAAGGAAGAAATGAATAAAATGATGGGTAAAAGAATGAATAACAATCCCACCGGAAAAAAGAAGAATGTTCCGGCGGATAAAGGGGATAAAGCAGATTCTCCATCCCGCTCAAAACACAAAACCGGGCAGGCGGTCAAATCCCAAAAAGGCCCGGGAAAATGAGTTTATTATGATCGGAAAAATGAGTTTATTATGATATTGGCCTGATCAGGATATGTTTTTTCTTGCCGGCGGATAATTTTATGGTGTTTTCCGGGGTAAGCTGCGCCGGGGTAATAACCCTGTCACTATCCAGAATTTTTTGGTCATTAAGCCGGCCCCCGCCCTGTTTGATCAGCCGCCGGGCTTCGCCCTTCGACTGGGTCAGGCCGGAGATTACATATAAATCAGGCACGGCAATGCCTTTTTTCAAATCATCAAGCGCGATAGTAACCGTCGGCAAATCCGCCGACAGAGATTTTTTCTCGAACGCAAGCCGGGCGGTATCACGGGCGGCCTTTGCCGCAGGGCGGCCATGACATAATATTGTCGCCTCATCGGCAAGAATTTTCTTGGCCTGATTGATTTCCTGACCCTCGAGGGCTTCCAGTCGTGCGATTTCCGCCAACGGCAGTTCAGTGAACAGGCGCAGGAATTTGCCGACATCCGCATCCGCCGTATTGCGCCAGAATTGCCAGAAATCATAAGATGACAGCTTATTATCATTCAACCACACGGCACCACTCATGCTCTTGCCCATTTTCTGACCGCTGGCGAGGGTAACCAGAGGCGTGGTCAGGCCGAATACCTCACGCGCATCGACCCGCCGGTTAAGCTCAACCCCGTTGATGATATTGCCCCACTGGTCAGAGCCGCCCATCTGTAACGCGCAGCCATATGCCCGGCCAAGCTCCAGATAATCATAGGCCTGAAGAATCATATAATTGAATTCAAGGAAGGTCATCGGCTGTTCGCGCTCAAGCCGTAATTTGACACTGTCAAAGCTCAGCATCCGGTTGATGGTGAAATGGATGCCCATATCGCGCAGGAATTCAACATATTTCAACGGGTCGAGCCAATCGGCGTTATTGACCATGATCGCATCTGTCGGCCCATTTCCGAAGGTCAGGTATTTTTCAAATACTGTACGAATCCCGGCCATATTGCGGTTGATATCGTCATCACTGAGCATTTTACGGCTGTCGTCACGGCCGGTCGGGTCACCAATCCGGCTGGTGCCGCCGCCCATCAGGACGATTGGTTTATGGCCGCTTTTCTGCAAATGGCGTAACATCATGATCTGAACCAGAGAGCCGACATGAAGACTGGTCGCGGTACAGTCAAAACCGATATAGGCCGCGCTCACCCCCTGTGACAGCGTCAGATCAAGGGCTGCGAGATCCGTACACTGGTGAATATATCCCCGGTCGAGCATGGTTTTAAGAAACACCGTTTGCGGGCGGAAATCATTATTTATCATATGTTTTTCTTTAAGTTTTTTTCAGACCTTAATAACCGAGACTTGAGGTCAGGTATTTATCAACCTGCTGCACCAGCGGCCCGTGGTAATCAACATAGAGATGATCGGCCCCTTCAATCTTGTCATATTGAATATCAATGCCCTTCTGAGTTTTCAGTTTATCGACCAGCTTTTGCACGGAAGATTCGGAAACAACGGTATCTGCGGTGCCCTGAATAATCTGGCCAGAGGCCGGGCAGGGGGCAAGGAAGCTGAAATCATATAAATTCGCCGGGGGGGAAACAGACAGGAAACCCTGAATTTCCGGGCGGCGCATCAACAGTTGCATCCCGATCCACGCGCCGAAGGAATAACCGGCAATCCAGCAGCTCGAAGCATCCCGATTCTGGGCCTGAATCCAGTCAAGTGCCGCCGCGGCATCACTTAATTCGCCAATACCATCGTCAAAATGGCCCTGACTCCTGCCGACTCCGCGAAAATTAAACCGCAATACCGAAAATCCCCGGCGTTTAAAAGAATGATAAAGATAAAAACATACCTTGTGATTCATGTTACTGCCAAATTGCGGATCAGAATGAAGGATCAGGGCAACGGGCGGATTGTCACCCTTTCCGGCTTGATAACGGCCTTCAAGGCGACCATCCGGGCCACTGAAAATAATTTCAGGCATATTTTTTCCTCATATATATTTTTTGTTTATCTGAAAATAATACAGGAGTGAGGCCTTTACACCCAAGGTCATCCCTTGACGTTATTGTCTGTTAACCCTATATGAGTCATGGTAAATCTTAACTTTTGCATCAAACCTGCCGAATCAGCCTTTTTTATAGCATAAAAGCACGGGCTAAAAGCAAGAGGGAATTGGGTGTCACAGGATGTTTGACAATATACGCCATGATATTTCTGTTGTTCTGGAGCGTGATCCGGCAGCAAAATCAAAATTAGATGCGCTGATTTCCTATCCCGGCGTTCATGTGCTGATGTATTACCGCATGGCCCACTGGCTATGGGGCAGAAATTTTACCACATTGGCCCGGTTTATTTCTCATCTGGGCCGTTTCCTGAGCGGCATAGAAATCCACCCTGCCGCCAAAATCGGCAAGGGGGTGTTTATTGATCACGGTATGGGCGTCGTTATTGGTGAAACCACGGAAGTCGGCGATAATGTCACCCTTTATCAGGGGGTGACACTGGGCGGGACATCATTGCATGGTGGCAAACGTCATCCAACATTGGAAGACGGGGTTATTGTCGGTGCCGGGGCCAAGATACTTGGTCCTATCCATATCGGGCGCAATGCCCGCATTGGGTCCAACGCGGTCGTCGTCAAGCCGGTAATGGAAAATGCCACCGTCATTGGCATCCCGGCCAAGGCCATTGCTGCTGCGGAAGAAAAAAAGGCCCGGGATTTCTGTGCCTACGGCATGTCAACGGATGAACTGCCCGACCCGATTGCGCGGTCACTCGAAGGCATGTTCGATATGGTCTGCGGCCTGAAAAGCCGGGTTGAGGAACTTGAACAGGATCTGGCGGAACGTGACGCCCGGGATATTGTGAAACTGCATAAATCCCGAAAATCTTCCTCAAAGACGGCAAAATCTGAAATAACCGGCTCAGAATGATTTATCTCGACCATAATGCCACCGCACCGGTGAAGCCCGAGGTCATGACGGAAATGCTGCGGGTGATGACGATCGGCGGTAATCCGTCATCGGTTCATGCTGTTGGCCGCAAGGCGATGACTATGCTGGAAGACAGTCGCGAAACTATCGCCCGCGTGGTAAATTGCCGTCCCGAACAGATTATCTTTACCAGCGGCGGTACCGAGGCCAATAATATTGCCATAATGGCGGCGAAGATGGACCATATTATCATTGCGGCAACCGAACATGATTCGATTCTGCATATGGCGGAACATTTTCGTGGCCGGTTGGACATATTGGCGGTCGATGACAAGGGTTATGTCTCGGCAGATGAGCTGAAAAAGCTTCTGACGAAGGCGAGCGGTAAAATACTGGTTTCAATCATGCTGGCCAATAATGAAACCGGGGTTATTCAGGATATCAGGACGCTTGCGGCCATTGCCCATAATGCAGGGGCGCTGTTTCACAGTGATGCCGTGCAGGCGCTGGGGAAAATTCCGGTGGATTTTCAGGATAGCGGTGTGGATATGATGTCATTCTCCGCTCACAAGATCAGTGGGCCCCAGGGGGTTGGGCTGCTTGTGGCATCGGAAGATATCCCCATTCACGCCCTGTTTGCCGGGGGTGGTCAGGAAAAAGGCCGGCGCGCTGGCACCGAAAACCTTGCCGGAATCGCCGGTTTTGCCAAGGCGGTCAGCCTGTTAGCGCAAAATCTTCAGACGATGACAATTAACAAAAAATTCCGGGACCGGATCGAGCAGGAAATCAGCCACCATGCGGCAGAGGTGGTTTTCTACGGCGCACAATCGAACCGGTTGCCCAATACCACCACCATCCTGATGCCGGGGGTCGCCAGCGAAACCCAAGTGATGGCCTTTGATCTTGACGGCATCTGCGTCAGCTCCGGTGCCGCCTGCTCGTCGGGCAAGGTCAAACCGTCCCACGTGGTTTCTGCCATGGGGGCGAGCAGGGATCAGGCGCTGTCCACCATCCGGGTCAGCCTCGGCTGGACCACGACCGAAGATGACATTAACCGCTTTATCGCCGCATGGATAAAGCTTTACGAGCGCAAGAGAAAGTGATTCCCGCCGTGCCGATATATCTGGATTATCAGGCAACAACCCCGCTTGATTCCCGGGTGTTAGCGGCGATGATGCCGTATTTTACCGATAAATTCGGTAATCCTCATTCAACCAGTCACCGTTTTGGCTGGGAAGCCGCGGCGGGGGTTGATCTTGCCCGGGATCAGGTCGCGGCCCTGATCGGGGCCGATGGTTCAGAGATTATTTTTACCTCCGGGGCAACCGAATCCAATAATATTGCCATTAAAGGCACCGCCTATGCCGCCTTTCCGGCAAAAAACCATATCATTACCGCCCAAACGGAACATCCCTGTGTGCTGGAAAGCTGCGCCGCCCTTGAAAGGGCGGGCTTTAGTGTAACATATCTGCCGGTCGACAGCGCGGGTCTGATTGACCCGGATGAGCTGACCCGGGCAATCTGCGCCCAAACATCACTGGTGTCGGTGATGGCGGTGAATAATGAAATCGGGGTCATACAGGATTTAAGGAAAATTGGCGCCATCTGTGCCGACCGGAATGTCATCTTTCACACCGATGCGGCGCAGGCAGTCGGTAAAATTCCGCTTGATGTCCGTGATCTGAATATTGATCTGTTGAGCATTTCCGGCCATAAAATCTATGGTCCCAAAGGGGTTGGCGCCCTTTACATCAGCAATAACATCAGACAGCGGCCATTGGCCCTGTTTGACGGCGGCGGGCAGGAGAGGGGGCTGCGCTCCGGCACCTTGTCCCCGGCATTATGCGCTGGACTTGGCACGGCGTGCCGGATTGCCGGGCAGGATATGGATCAGGATTACGCCCATGTCACCGCCCTCGGCCAAAGAATGACTGCGGCGCTATTCGGGCAATTACCGGATATCCGGCTGAATGGTTCCACAAACCAGCGTTATCCCGGCAATCTGAATTTTACTTTCTCCGGGGTCAAGGGCGACTTATTGATGAGGGAATTACGCAATATTGCGCTGTCAACCGGATCGGCATGCTCAACAGAAAAAACGGAACCATCCCATGTTCTCGCGGCCCTCGGCCTTGATAAAAAACAGATAGACTCCTCGGTCAGAATAGGATTTGGCCGGATGACGACACCGGCAGAAATTGATACTGCTACCCATGAAATAATACGTAAGATCAGCAAGATAAGAGACTTGCTTCACCCAGATAGAAAGGAAAACAGAAATGGCTGACTTGTTTAAGGAAAAATCAGAGGACTGGGACGGCAATGACCGCCGCCGCAATCTGGCGGCTGCTATCGGCAGGGCGGTAAAATCACAAATCACGCTCACTGCGGATATGGAAGTCCTCGACTTCGGGGCCGGGACCGGCCTGCTCTGTTCACAGATTGCCCCGGAGGTGAAAAAGATTGTTGCCGCAGATATTTCGGAGTCGATGCTGGAAAAACTGTCGGCGAAAGAGGCACTTAAGGCCAAGGTCGAAATTATCAATCAGGATATAATCACCCATCCGCTGGCGATGAAATTTGATCTGATCATGAGCGCCATGACCCTGCATCATGTTGAGGATACCGACCATCTGATCGCGGTGTTGAAGGCAAACCTGAAGCCCGGTGGCCACATTGCGCTCGCCGACCTTGATGCGGAAGACGGCACATTTCATCCCAAAGATGCCGAGGGTATTTTCCATCACGGTTTTGATCGCGATGATCTGGCGGCAAAAATGACACAGGCCGGATTTACCAATATCAGCTTCGTAACAGCCCATAGCATTCAGCAGGACGAGCGAGCGCGAGCGTATCCGGTATTCCTGATGACGGCCAAACGGGATTAGAGTGCTGACATCACCCTGGCCGGGAGACCCGGCGGCAAATTTTTTTCCCTAGCTGAGAGTCCCGGCGGCGAATCTTTTTAAGGCGACATAGGCGGTGCTGTTGATCGGGGTCGGGACATGGTATTTCCTGCCCAGCCGGTGCAATGTCCCCTGAATCCATTCCAGTTCGAGCCGGTTACCACTTCTGAGGTCAAGGCATTGGGAGGCGATCAGGTCCTGCCGGGGTGCGGCATTCATAATCACCGCCAAAAGCTCGGCTACGGTATTTTCCGGCAATATAATCCCCATTGCCCGGGCTACAGCGCACACCTCCTGCATGGCACCGGTTAATAACGCCCGGCCATCCGGGTCGGAACAGAGGGCAACCGCGCCGCTATCGGTCAGTGACCCCAGACTGGCATTGGCACAGAGCAGGACAAATTTGGTCCACAGCATCCGTTGCAGGTTATCCGCGCACTGGCCAACAAGCCCCGCATCATTAAATATGGTTTCCAGTATTTCAGTTCGTCGACCGGGCAGGTTGCTGGTTTCGGCAAAGTGGATGCTGTTGGTGCCGCCGGAATGCCGGATCACCCCGGGGCGGTCAATATTGGCCGAAACATAGATTGAGCCGCCAATGGTTTTGCCCGCACCGACAATGGCCGAGATCATGTCAACACTTTCAACCCCGTTCTGCAGTGTCAGAATGAAGGTGTCATCAGCCATCATCGCCAGACAGGCGCGGGCGGCGGCGGCGGTATCATACAGCTTGACACAGAAAAGGATCAGATCAACGCTGCCCGCATCTCTGCTATTGCTATAAGCTGTCGCCGGATGGATATCAATATCCCCCTCGGTGGACAGCAGCTTTAATCCGTTTGACTTGATGGCCTGCAAATGACGACCCCGGGCGATAAAGATAACCTCATGCCCGGCTGTGGCCAGTTTGGCCCCGAGAAAGCCGCCAATGCCGCCACTGCCCATGATAGCGATGCGCATCTAGTGATCTCCGTTCAGAAAACCGCGAACAATTTCGGCAAATTTATCAGGTTTTTCGGCGTGGAGCCAGTGGCCCGCGCCCTCAAGCGTGACAATATGGGCCTTGGGAAAAAGCTGATAAATTTCCGGGTAATATTCTGCTTTGACATAGTCTGACAACGCCCCGCGAATAAAAAGGGCAGGGCCGCCATAGGGGCTGCCACAGAGTTTTTTCGCAATATGCCGATAGCCCTTTTGCAGGCCATCGACATTAATCCGCCAGTGGAGGGAATGATCCGCGCCGCGAACCAGATTGGTCAGCAGGAACAGGCGGACTTCGGGGATTTCGATATAATCCGTCAATATCCGTTCGGCCTCCTTGCGGGACGCGGGCGCGCGGCGGCTGACCTCATTCAATCCGGCGAATATCTGATCATGATGATGGGGATAGGCGACCGGGGCAATGTCACCGATGATTAATTTTGATATCTTTTCGGGGTGGCTGAGCGCCAGCTGCATGGCAACCTTACCGCCAAGGGAATGACCCATCACCGCCGGACGGTCAATATTATGATCCGCCATAAATTCACTAATATCCGCGGCCATGGCCCCGAACGAAACATCATCATCATGAGGGGAATTACCGTGATTGCGTAAATCAAGGCAATAGACGTGATATTTCACACTTAACTTTTTAGCCAGAGTGCGAAAATTATGGCCTGAGCCAAAAAGCCCGTGGAGGATAAGCAGACTCACGGGGCCGGACCCCAGCTGATAAAAATTTAATTTCATAATATAGACAGATATAGCCGGAATTTATCGCCGATGTGATAAAAAAATTATCCCGGCCCAAAACGAGTGAAGCAAGC
>JAADGA010000023.1 GCA_013152615.1 Alphaproteobacteria bacterium | reverse complement strand
TTTTTATCAACGGAATGCCGAGTTTATGGTCATAGTCCAGTGCCGCACCCAGTTGTTTTTCATAATTTGAGATATTACCGGCGGTTTCATTATGACCGATCAGATGCACCCCTTTTTTTTTGGCATAGGCCGCAAGCGCGACACTATCAAAATCAGGATAGGGCTTGGTAAAATTAAACGCGGCGCCGTTATTGAACCAGTCGCCGTCCCAGCCCACATTCCAGCCTTCGACCAGAACCCCCTTGAAGCCATTTGCCGCCGCAAAATCAATATAAGCCTTGGTCCGTTTGGTTGTCGCCCCGTGTTTTGGCCCGCTGCCCCAGGTCAACTCCCCCAGATGCATGCCCCACCAGATGCCAATATATTTCTCCGGCTTGACCCACGACACATCACCAAGTTTATTGGGCTCATTAAGGTTAAGGATCAGGTATGAAGTAATCAGACCGCCCGCACTATCAGCAATCTGCACCGTGCGCCACGGGGTATGAAACGGCACCTTTGTTTTGACCCTGATGCCGTCGGACAGCGGGATGAGGTCGGCCTTAAGCATGCGCCCACGGCCACGCTTCAGGGTCATGGAAGCATAATCAACCAGCGCCGCCTCATGAATACTGAGATATAGCCCCTTGTCGGTTTTCATCGTCAGCGGAGTCTGCACAAGGCTAATATCCTTAAGCGGGGTTTTACGGTAGAGATATTCATAGCGGTTCCACCCGCGCGCCGGAATCCACCACGCCGTTGCCGGGTCGCTGATATTAAATTCCGTCAGTTCATCAATGATCTGAACCGCCGCCATATGGGCCTGTCTGGGAATTTCATAGCGAAAGCCGATGCCGTCATCATAGACCCGGAACCGCAGGATCATCCGACGTTTCAGACCGTGTGATTCCACCAATGTCAGCCGCAACTCATTATAATGATTACGGATATATTTCTTCTCGCCCCACGGCTGGGTCCAGGTGTTGTCAAATGAACTGGTCGCGGTCGAGGCAATAACAAAACCACCGTCCAGATGGGCAATATCCTTGAAGCGCAGGCCCAGTCTGGATTTGCCGATAATAATTCTGCCGCTGCGTGCCACCTGATAATAGGGCACCTGATTATCAAGACTAACCATCACCGTCACCCTGCCGTCCGGCGAACTGACGGTCACGACTTTACCATTCCGGGCATTGCCATAAGACAAAGAAAACGGGAACAGTAGCAGTGTCAGGATAATGATCCTGCCTATCGCCCTGAAAATAATTTTTCTCCCTGTTATATTAAATTATTATATTTAATTATTACCGGACAGTCTAAGGGCAGCAAACCCCCCGGAACAAGGGATAGCATACGTATTCATAAATTCTTTTGCCGCTGAATACGTATGTTATCCCTTGTGCCTGAAAACACCACCGGTTTAGTGTTGTCTTCAGCAGCGATATAATAACAGGACATAGATGAATGAATGATCGCAGAATTCGCCATATTGCCATTGTCGGCGGCGGTACTGCCGGCTGGATGTGCGCGGCGGCACTGGCCAATGCCCTGAAGGGGAACTGCCGGATTACGCTGGTTGAATCCGACGACATCGGCGTCATCGGCGTCGGCGAAGCCACCATCCCGCCGATCAAGCTGTTTAACCAGACCCTCGGCCTTGATGAAAATGACGTCCTTGCCCATACCCAGGGGACGTTCAAGCTCGGGATAGAATTTGTCGACTGGGCAGAAAAAGGCCAGCGTTATTTCCATCCCTTCGGCAAATTCGGTGCCGATTTTGATGCCGTGCCGCTATATCATTACTGGCTGCAGGCACGCGCCAACGGTGATAAAACCAGTCTCGATGACTATGCGATGGCATGGGCTATGGCCCGGGACGGCAAATTTACCCCGCCGACCCATGATCCGAAACTGGTGCAGTCAACCTATGATTATGCCTATCAATTCGATGCCATTCTTTATGGCAAATATCTGCGCGGCTATGCCGAACAGCGCGGCGTCACGCGCATAGAGGGCCGCGTTATTGATGTTAACCTGAATAATGAAACCGGGTTTATTGAAAATATCGTGCTTGAAAACGGCCCGAAAATCGCCGCCGACCTGTTTATTGACTGTAGCGGCTTTCGCGGTATCCTGATCGAAGACGCGCTCAAGACCGGTTATGAAAACTGGTCCAAGTGGCTGCCGTGCGACCGGGCCGTTGCCGTTGCCTGTGCGCCAGCGGGCGATTTCACCCCCTATACCCAGGCGACCGCCCGCGAAGCCGGTTGGCAATGGCGCATTCCGCTGCAACAGCGCATTGGCAATGGCTATGTCTATTCAAGCAGCCATATCAGCGATGACGCGGCAGCGACTATGTTGCTTTGGAATCTGGACGCCGCGCCGTTGGCAGACCCGCGTCACCTGCGTTTTAGCGCCGGGCGGCGTAAGAAATTCTGGAATAAAAACTGTATTGCCATCGGCCTGTCGAGCGGCTTTCTCGAACCGCTGGAATCGACCAGTATCCATCTGATCCAGTCCGCCGTTACCCGGCTGCTGGCGCTGTTTCCAAACCGGGACTTTGACCCGCTGGCAGCCAAGGAATATAACCGGATAACCGGGGCGGAATATGAAGCCACCCGCGATTTTATCATTCTGCATTACAAGGCCACCGGGCGTCGGGACAGTGAGCTGTGGCGGCAGACGGCAGCAATGGAAATCCCTGATAAACTGCGCCACAAGATTGACCATTTCCGCAGCGGCGGCCGCATTGTCGCCAGTGATTTTGAATTATTCCAGAACTCGAGCTGGCTCGCGGTTATGATCGGTCAGCATATCTGGCCCGATTATTACGCCCCGCTGGCTGACCTGCGCGACGTTGACGGTGCTAAAATGTTGGGCGGCCTCAGGCGGGTGATGGCAGAGGCCGTCAGCGTAATGCCCGGCCATACCGATTATATTAACCGCTATTGCCCGGCCGTTACCCGACAATGACCGGCGATAAAATCATCCTGCAACGGCAGTGCTGACAGCGCTTTATCCTGAATCTGCCGGATATTGGCCAGATATTCCATGACCTGATCACGATCCACCTGATGGGCCAGAGCGTGATAGCCTTCTGGCATCACCCCCTGCCCGACCATAACCTGCAGCCATGAACTTTCGGCAAAAAGCTCCATCGTATCCCAGAAAATACGCCCGTTAGAACGAAACAAAGCTATTTTCTGCTTCAGGGTCTCCGGTATATCCATATGGCCGCAGTCACGCCAGAAGGCGGTATCCGTGCGCCCGGCCAGATGATAATGCAGGATGATAAAATCGCGGATACCTTCAAACTCATAAATTGCCTGACGATTATATTCATCAATATCGGCCTGAGAACATTTTTTATCCGGAAAAATTTTGATCAGCCGGGTAATGCCAGCCTGAAACAGGTGGATACTGGTCGATTCAAGCGGCTCCATAAACCCACTGGCAAGCCCGAGAACAATACAGTTTTTATTCCAGAATTTCTTACGCCGCCCGGCATTAAAGCGCAGGAATTTAGGATCGGCGAGCGGCACCCCGTCCAGATTCCCCAGCAGCATAGCCGCCGCCTCGTCATCACTGATATGTTGACTGCAATAGACATGACCATTACCGGTACGATGCTGCAACGGAATGCGCCATTGCCAGCCAGCGGTAAGCGCGGTTGACCGGGTATAGGGCTGTAGTGGTTTGGTCGATTCACACGGCACCGCAATTGCCCGGTCGCACGGCAGCCAGTGGCTCCAGTCCTCATAACCGGTCTTGAGCGCATCTTCAATTAGAAGTCCCCTGAAGCCCGAGCAATCAAGAAAGAAATCCCCGGAAATTTCTGTACCATTTTCCAGCGTAAGATGATCTATAAAGCCATCCTCGGATCGCAGCGCAACATCAACCACCTTGCCCTCTATCCGGTTGACCCCCAGTTTCTCACTGAATTTGCGCAGATAGCGGGCATAAAGCGTGGCGTCAAAATGAAAGGCATAGGTCAGACCATCAAGCGGCGTGTCCTTGATTTCTGTTACCCGGTCAAATCTATTGGCATAGGCCGCTTTATGATTGAATGAATAATCCCACAAGCTTGATTTACGGCCTTCCTGCAGGCTCCTCAGCCAGTAATGATGAAACGGGATTGCCCCGAGATCGCGGCCAATCCGGCCAAAGGCATGCATATAACGATCGCCCTGACGTCCCCAGTCGTTAAATTCGATTCCGAGCTTGAAAGTGCCCTTGGTTTCCCGCAGAAAATCATCCTCGTCAAGACCAAGATGATCGTTAAACAGCTGAATTGGCGGGATGGTGGCCTCGCCGACCCCTATCGTTCCAATATTATCGGATTCAACCAGCGTGATCTCGATACTGCGTCCCGCTGTTTTTACCAGCATCGCCGCCGCCATCCAACCGGCGGTGCCACCACCGACAATGATAATCTTTCTTATGCGATTTTCCTGTGTCATTAGATTAATTTCCAATCTCTCGCATGAAGTGTCCCAAAACAAACAGGCCCCTGTCGACATCACATCGGCAGGGGCCTGTTTTAATTTTAGTCAAACTATATTACATCCGGTAAAACAGGCCCAGCAGATAGGTACGACCATAGGTCTGGAAGTCACGCACCTGACGCGCATCCCCGTTCTGGAAGGTGGAAAAAGGTTCATTCGTCAGGTTATTCACCTGGAAACGAACAGACAGTCCATCATAACCGATCTCGGAGAAATCATAGGCAACCTGTGCATCAAACACTGTTGAGCTTTTGATAAACACTGTTGTTCTGTTCAGGCTGAGCCCCGATACCTGACCGATAAAGTCGGAGCGGTATCGCCCGCTGATCCGCGCTTCAAAACCATGACTTTCATAATATAATGTGGCGTTAATCACGGCCTTGGACAGGCCCGGCATCTTAAGCGGTTTATCCTGCGGTTTCTCTCTTACTGAACTGTCGGTAAAGGATGCACTGAATAATGCGCCAAATCCATCCAGCTCGTCAGCAATCAGCTTGCCGGGGAGCGAGCCCGAGAATTCAACACCATAGATCTTGCCACCGGCACCATTTTTTGATGTTGATACCAAACCCTTGGTAATAACCGGCGTTATCCCATTCGTAGGGAAACCGCTGAAATCAAAGAGTTCGCTACTGGGATAGATCCAGTTTTCCAGACGTTTATAAAAACCCGCGAGCGAAACATAGCCGCCTTCACCAAAGTATTTTTCATAGCTCAGGTCAAACTGAACCGCCATCCACGGCCGCAATTTCGGGTTACCGCCACCGCCGCTCCACGGAGAGTTCAGTGTGGGTGTTGAACTGGGCTTGTTGTTTGCCTGATTAAAATTAAAGGATTTGTTGGCATTCATTTGGTCCATACGGGGCCGTGCAAGGGTACGGGATATCCCCAGACGAAGGTAATTATCATCGCCCATACCAAGCTTCAGATTAAGGCTTGGCAGAATTTTTGTGTATTTATCCCCGCCAAAAGTGGGAACGACCACAAGACCATTTGGCCCGTTACTCGCCGCTGTTCCGATAGAACTCTGGTCGGTATAAACCACCTGAACCCCGACATTCCCGGTCAACGGCATATCGCTGACATTGGTATCAATATTGGCCATGATGTAGCCTACAGATACCTTCTCCTTCACATTCCAGCTATTGACCGACCGGCTTATGTCATTATTTTTAGCATTGGTCTCGATATAATTACCATCGTTATAAAAGGCCAGAGAATCATAACTGAGAATATTGCCAATACCGATAAAGCCCAGAGAAGTTGGCGGCAGGAGATATTTTTTAGGCACCGCCTGAACGGCCGGATAGGTTTTCAGGGTCAGATATAAACCAACGTCTTTCAGGGATTTCTTGCGCTCCCGATAATATACCCCAACCTTGATACTGCTTACCGGGCCAACGCTAAGCTGACGTTCCACACTGAGGCGCATCGCGTAAAGCTCATCATTAACCGTTGGTTTATTGATAAAGCCGTCCTGACTATCCCATGTACCGGTTTTCAGCGGATCACCCCAATTTTGCGGACCGCCAATTTTGAACAGGGTCGGGTCGGCATAGTTAAGCTTATGGCTGAACATTGCCCCGCCATTGGCCAACATGGTAAAGCCAAGATTATCTGTCGCTCCATTGCCGCCTCCGCGACCGGTGCCGCTGTAACTTTCCATTGCGACATCAGTTCGGGTAACTTTGGAATAGCTCAGATCAGTTTCCACTGACCAATTATTGCTCGGCTTGTATTTTGTATTCCATCCAATAGACCATATCTTGCTGTTACGCACGAAAACATCATTGCGCAGAACCCCCTTGACACCATTAAACTGGCCCTTGGTAACCAATCCGTTCTGTACCGTCATGCCATCCTGCAACTGGGCACCGGACCATTTCAGCGGAAATTCGACGCCGCGCAACCGCTGGTCATTTTTAAATTTGGAATAATAAACATCAAGGGTCGTGGTGAAAGTATCATCTGGCTGATACTCAAGAGTACCCATCAGGCCATCCCGGGTAAGCTTGTCGGATTGAACGAAAGGCTTGGCCCCGCCAATAACCAGTGTGTCAGATGGAACAGCTTTACCGTTGGCATCGAGAAATCCGGTTCCGGTCTTGGGAAAACCCCATGCATTCCAGTGGTTCTCCTGTGATGGTGATGTCATCCGCGCATAGCCGATGGCAACCCCGATAGTATCATCGGCAAATTGATCGATATAGGAAAAACTCGCCCGGTAGCCGGTAGCCGTGGTTCCGGAATTGAGCGCCCCAAGGCTGTTATATTCTCCACGGACACCAATGGCAATTGCCTGTTTGCCATATTCCAGCGGCCGAACGGTTTGCATATCAATCGTGCCACCAATCGCCTGTGCCAGCAACGAGGCATCCGGGGTTTTATAAACCGTAACACCGCTCATTAATTCTGACGGATATTGGTCAAATTCGACCCCGCGGTTATTGCTGGAGGTGACCTGTTCACGACCATTGAGCGTTGCCGTGGTAAAGTTCGGAGACAGCCCGCGAATACTGATCAGCTGCGCCCGACCATCCAGACGCTGTGCCGCAAGACCCGGCAGACGGGCAATGGAATCAGCAATACTGACATCCGGCAGCTTGCCAATATCTTCGGCAGAAACCGCCTCGACAATTGATGAATTTTCACTCTTTTTGGCGATGGAGCTCATGATGCCGCCGCGAATACCGGTGACGACAATTTCTGTCAGGGTCTCATCAGCGGCCCGTTTTTTATTGGCTTTCTGTTTGGCCTTCTTCTGAGCGGCTGTCTGTTTGGCTGTCTGTTTGGCTGTCTGCCTGGTTTTCTGGCTGCTTGTCTGGGCAGAGACCACCGTTGGATTTGTTGCCATAATGATCGCCATGGAAATCAATGTTGAATACAGAATTTCCGTGGTATGCTTGCGTATAGTCTGTTTTCTGGTAAGAGATTTGAACATTTTCGCTCCCTACTTCCCTTGAGTAATTTTATCTTGATTAATTCGAGATTAACTTGGGCGTTAACTTCAGCGCCATCCTATCCATGATTTGCGATATAAGGCAAATCCCTACATACGTATTCATTACAGAACTGTTAAAGCATACGTATTCAGAAAAATTATAACTAACTCCATTATAAAAATTATAGAAATTCAATGTATGAAATTCCTTTATAATTCAATCGGTTAAATTGTTATATCTCACGGCCCGGACCCGCGCCACAGACGACCGTTATCCCCCGGCATAAATTTGAATACGTATGTAGCTGTTTGCAACTACGCCTCAGGCCTGCGAAGTTTTGGCACAAGCATCAATAAATTTAATAACTAAATACAGGGTAGCCGATAATTTACCAGATAGCCCCGGGCTTAGGAATATTTCGGGATATATGGATATATATTGTCATAATCGGTAAAAACGTGAAAAGAAGTTAGCTATATATGGATGGATCATACTGGTGGGACGGCGCCGTAATTTATCAGATTTACCCGCGTAGTCTCATGGATTGTAACGGTGATGGTGTCGGCGATATTGCCGGCATTATCGACAGACTTGATTATATCCGGGGCCTCGGGGTGGATGCCATCTGGATTTCGCCTTTTTTCAAGTCGCCGATGAAGGATTTTGGCTACGATATTGCCGATTACCGTGATGTTGACCCGTTATTTGGCACCCTGGATGATTTTGATGCCCTGATCAGAGAGGCCCATAAACGTAATCTGAAAGTGGTTATTGATCAGGTTTTAAACCATACCTCCGATCAGCATCAATGGTTTCAGCACAGCCGCAAGGACCGCGATAATGACAAGGCGGACTGGTATGTATGGGCCGATGCCAAAGCCGATGGCGGCGCCCCGAACAACTGGCTGGCGATCTTTGGCGGTTCGGCGTGGCAGTGGGATGCCAGCCGACAGCAATATTACCTCCATAACTTCCTCGCCAATCAGCCGGACCTGAATTATCACTGTGCCGGATTACGCCGCCAGATTCTGAAAGAAGTTGAATTCTGGCTACGGCGCGGGGTTGACGGTTTCCGCCTTGATGCCATTAATTTCTGCTATCATGACAAGCTGTTAAGCGATAATCCGGCCAAGCCGGTGAGCGAACGCCGGGGGCGCGGCTTCAGTCCGGACAACCCCTATGCCGCCCAATATCATATCCATGACAATGACCAGCCGGAGACCCTTTCCTTTCTGCAGGACCTGCGGGCGTTGCTGGACCGTTACCCCGGGGTCATGTCCATGGGCGAAATCAATACCGAAAATTCCCTGAAAACCATTGCCGACTATACCGCGAGCAACAAACGTCTTCACATGGGATACAGCTTTGAACTGCTGGTTGATGAATTTTCCGCCGGTCATATCCGCCAAACCGTCGAACAGCAGATGAAGCATCTCAATGGCAGCGCCCCCTGCTGGGCGATCAGCAATCATGATGTCGTCCGGGTCTTAAGCCGTTGGGGCGGCGATAATCCTGATCCGCGGATGGCAAAGATGCTGACGGCCCTGCTGTGTTCCCTGCCCGGAACGATCTGCAGCTATCAGGGCGAAGAGCTCGGCCTTACCCAGGCGGACATTCCCAAAAATCAGTTGCAAGACCCGTTTGGCATTGAATTCTGGCCCAATTTCAAGGGCCGGGACGGCTGCCGGACGCCGATGCCGTGGCATGCGGAAAAACCCGCTGCGGGCTTTAGCAATGGCCAGCCGTGGCTGCCAATTCCGGAAGATCATCTGGCGCTGGCCGTAAATAGACAGGACGCAGAGCCGGAGTCGGTGCTGAATGCTTTCAAAGGTTTGCTGAAATGGCGCAAACAACATGACGCGCTGCTTTATGGTGACATTCATTTCACCGATCTGCCTGGCGATCTGTGTGACGATGTTCTGGCCTTCAGCCGCCATTATAAAAATCATACGCTTTATGCGGGTTTTAACCTGTCGGCACGGGCCGTATCCATTGCCGCACCCGCGGGTCTGTCCTTATGTGCGGTCCCCGGTCATGCCGGTGCTGAAATAAAGGGCCGCCAGATCACCCTCCCCCCCTACGGTGTATTCTTCGGCAAAACAACCCAATAGAACCGGACCCGCTCAGACAAGGCCGAAAGCAAGGGCGGAGAAATAAAATACCGCAATGGTCAGGGTCTCGATCAGGATCAGAAACAGCGGTTTCCAGCCCAGACCGAACATTGTCTTCAGCGAGGTTTTCATGCCCACCGCGGTAATCGCCATGACCAGCAGCCCCATGCTGATGCCCTGAAGAACATTCATAATTCCCGGCG
>JAADGA010000022.1 GCA_013152615.1 Alphaproteobacteria bacterium | reverse complement strand
GGGGGAGTATCCCCCACCTCTTAAATAACTATCCCCCATCCCTTAAAAGAAAGCCTTAATATCATGCCTGAACTGCCCGAAGTAGAAACTGTGAAAAATGGTCTTGTGCCGCTGCTCACCGGTCGCCGTCTTGTTGAGGTTATTCAGCGGCGGGACCGGTTGCGTATTCCGCTGCCGGATAATTTTGTCAAACGGCTTCGGGGCCAGCGGATAGTGCGGATTGATCGCCGGGCGAAATATCTGTTATTTTATCTCGACGGGCCGGAGGTTCTGATCTGCCATCTGGGCATGTCCGGCAGGATGACTCATATCCCTGCTGCCCGCCGGAACCAGCCCGATATATTTGGCCGCCATGATCATATCATTCTGGAAACGGACCGTCATGATCTGGTGATTTTTAATGATCCGCGCCGCTTTGGCCTGATGACGCTGTGTCCGGCGGCGGGACTGTGGCAACATGCCTTGTTGTGCCATATCGGGCCGGAACCGCTGGGTAATGAATTTAACGCGGTCTATCTGCTGGATCAGGCCGCAAAACGGCGCTCTGCGGTTAAAGCTTTGCTGCTCAATCAGCGAGTCGTTGCCGGGCTGGGCAATATTTATGTGTGCGAAGCCCTGTTTCGAGCCGGAATTTCCCCGCAAAGGAACGCCTGTGACCTTGAGCCTGCTGAGGTGGAAAAACTGGTCCCCGTCATCCGGGATGTCCTGCGCTGTGCCATCAGGGCCGGTGGCTCCAGCCTGAGGGATTACGCGCATATTGATGGGGAATTGGGCTATTTCCAGCATCACTTCAGGGTTTACGGCCATGAAGGGGATGCCTGCCCGACGCCGGGATGCGGCGCTAAAATCAGCCGCATCATTCAAAGCAAGCGGTCGACATTCTATTGTCCCGCCTGCCAGAATTAGCTATCCTGCTGTCATGCTACATGGTGCACATATATATCTGAAGCGGGTCTTGTTGCTGGCCTTTATCCTTGTTCCGGTTGGAAATTTGCACGCCGGTGCGGGGCAGACAGTGTTATTGTCCGATCTGGATATTCCGCTGATGCAGGGGTTTGATGAAGAACAGGACAGCCGGGTCATGTTTGACACCCCCGAAGGCCGTATTGTCGAGGCCCGGGCCAGCGGGCCACAGGAGCCTGTCCGGGTGTTTAACTATTACCGGCGGGTGTTGCCGTCATTATCATGGCACAATATCAGCGGCCAGCCGGCAACCGTGAAAAACTGCAATGGCCCGGCCACTTTTTGTATCAGCGCCCGGCGTGACGGCGAAATATTAACCATAAAAATCAGCAGAATAAAAAAGTCCGGTGAGAAAAGCGCTGCCCGGACGATAATTTATTTTTCGGTTAGTCCCGAATGAAGGCCCGGCCATTCTGTCTTGTAAAGCCGCGCTAAAGCATATATATCCAGATAAATTTTAGCTGTACCAGTTTGTATAAAATTATATTATTCAAGGAGAAATGATATGTCCTATAAGATGATTCTGGTGGATTGTAAGGGCCCTGTCGGTCTGATTACACTGAACCGGCCCGAGTCCCTTAATGCGCTTAACGGGCAGATTATGGATGAAGTCACCCGTGCGCTCAGGACTTTTGAGAGCGATGATAATATCCGCGCCATGGTTATTACCGGCAGTTCAAAGGCTTTTGCCGCCGGTGCCGACATCAAGGAAATGCAATCCCTGAGTTTTGTTGAGGCCTATATGAGCGATTTTATCACCGCGAACTGGGAAGAGGCGTCGCGCTGTCGCAAGCCGATCATTGCGGCGGTGGCGGGCTATGCCCTTGGCGGCGGCTGCGAGCTGGCGATGATGTGTGACTTTATTCTGGCGGCAGACAATGCCAAATTCGGCCAGCCGGAGATCAAGCTCGGCGTCATTCCCGGCGGCGGCGGGACCCAGAGGCTGACCCGGCTTGTCGGCAAATCAAAGGCGATGGAGATGATCCTGACCGGGCGGATGATGGATGCGGCAGAGGCCGAACGTGCCGGTCTGGTCAGCCGGGTGGTGGCGGTTGATGATCTGGTTGACGAGGCGCTGAAGGTGGCGCGCAAAATTGCCGACCTGTCGCTGCCGTCGGTGATGCTTGCCAAGGAATCGGTTAACAAGGCTTATGAAACCACCCTGCGGGAGGGGGTTATGTTTGAACGCCGGGTTTTCCATTCCCTGTTTGCCACCGATGATCAGAAAGAGGGCATGGCGGCCTTTGCCGAAAAAAGAACGGCTAAATTTACTCATAAATAGCCGATTTTTTGTCAATCAGGAATGCCAACCCGGTCTGTTGGTCCCTTTCGGGGCTTGCGGCGGCAAATATCTTGAGAAGCCTGTTGACCAAAGGAACATGCATGGTTATAAGCCACCACTTGAAACTGGATTAAAGCAATTATATCCCCGATTCCCCACGGCGTTTTTTTATTGATGCGGGTTGAGGCCGGGGAATTTACGGTAAGGATAGACACCGCTGATGGCTAATTTGTTACAGGCTAAAAAAAGAATTCGCGCCAATGCCCGGCGTGCCGAAGTGAATAAATCCCGCAAAAGCCGGATTCGGACCTTTGTCAAGAAGGTGGAACTGGCGCTGGAGGGTGGCAATGCCGAAGAGGCCCGGCTGGCTCTGAAAGCTGCCCAGCCGGAATTGATGCGCGGGGTGACAAAAGGTGTCCTGCATAAAAAATCGGCATCCCGGAAAGTGTCCCGTCTGGCAAAACGGGTCAACGCGCTTTCGCTGTAATGGCCGTGATGGCTCGGCAAATCAGCACTGATTTTCGAGTCGCCTGAACAAACCCGGCGAGTCCGGTAGGGAAGTATCCCTGAAAAGCTGAACCGGTTACGGTTCGGCTTTATTTTTGGGCCGCAAAAATTTTGCTGGCGCGGAAATTTTATATTTTTCCGGATAGCCTATTATGTAATAATATTACTATATACCAGATATAGTGGCATGCCCCGGAGTCAAGCCATATCTAACCCATAAATTGTGATTATTTCCAGATGAATCGGTTGCCAGAAATCCCGCCGGGCTGTACCCTGTTCGCTATTCATGAGGGGATGAAATAGTAAAATTGCCGATGGAAACGATCAGGCCGTCTGTTTAATGAGTCTGGATGTCAGCATTTTTATCCGGCCAGGGGTTTGGTCAGAAATTTGATCAGGGTAGCGTCTGTAACGAGGATATTATGGTGTAATATTCTGGTGCAGGCGGGGTGTTTTATTTTGTCGGGGGTGTGGGAAACAGGAAATGAGTTATACTGGTGATGTAACGGTTGTGGCGGCCTGGGAGGGGCTGGCGCAGGATGAGAGAGCCACCCTTATTGACGTGCGTACCCGGGCCGAGTGGACCTATGTCGGCCTGTGTGACCTGTCCGGGCCGGGCAAATCACCCCTTCTGGTCAGTTGGCAGTTATTCCCTGATATGGTGGTCAATCCGTCATTCACCGCTATGGTTATCGCCCATAATATCCCCCGGGACTATCCGCTTTATTTCCTCTGTCGGTCCGGGGTGCGGTCCCGGGCGGCGGCGGCGGCGATGACGGCGGCGGGCTATGAAAAATGCTTTAATATTCTCGGCGGTTTTGAGGGTGATCCGGATGAGGCCGGTCATCGCGGCGGCGGCAACGGCTGGAAAGCCGCCGGGTTGCCGTGGCGGCAAAGCTAGCCGGTGACAAAAAGGAAATGATGGTCAGATACCCCTCCCCGGACGACACCATGAACGACACTATGTATGGCACCATGTATAACAATAATGACAGCATGTATGACAATGATAACACCATGTATAACAATAACGGATATATAGGGATTTAGAGGTTTTAAAGACGATGAATATCGTAACGGCGGCGCAGCAAGAGGGCATAGAAACCGGTATGGAGGCACAGTGGTCAAGGGTTTTGGCACGCCTGAGGACAGAATTTGATGATGGCGTGTTCAACAGCTGGTTCAAGCCACTGGCTCTGGTGAATATTGAGGACGGCTGTGCGGTGATGGCGGCACCGACACGCTTCATGCGGAACTGGCTCAACGCCAATTATGCCGACCGGATCGGACAGGCATGGGCGGCGGAAAACCCGGCTATTTCCGATATTAATTTCATCGTCCTGTCCGGGTTTGCTGCGGCGGCAGGGGCCTCCCCACCATCGGAAAAAAGCCCCGCGAGAGCGCCGGGCAGAAAGCCCGAACCCGCTGCTGTCGCCCGACATCGTGACACTGAATTCGGGGCGCCGCTCGACCCACGCTTTACCTTTGACAGCTTTGTTGTCGGCCGCTCGAACGAGCTTGCCTATGCCGCTGCCCGCCGGGTGGCAGAAAATAAAGAGGTCCACTTCAACCCGCTGTTTCTTCATGGCGGAGTCGGCCTCGGCAAGACCCATCTGATGCATGCCATTGCCTGGTCAAACCGGGAACATTTCCCGGCCCGGAAAGTGGTTTACCTGTCGGCAGAACAATTTATGTATCAATTTGTCAGCTCGATTCGCTACAAGGATACCATGTCGTTCAAGCAGAAATTTCGTTCGGTTGATCTTTTGATGATTGATGACCTGCAATTCATTGCCAACAAGCAATCAACCCAGGAAGAATTTTTCCATACCTTCAATGCCCTGATCGATCATCGGCGGCAGGTGGTTATTTCGGCGGACCGGTCGCCGACCGATATGGACGGCATTGAAGAGCGGATCCGCTCGCGTCTGGGCTGGGGGCTGGTGGCGGATATTCATCCGACCGAATATGAACTGCGCCTCGGCATCCTGCAACAGAAGGCCAACAAGGAACCTGAAGTCGATATCAGCCTGTCGGTACTGGAATTTCTGGCGCGTAAAATCACCTCCAACGTTCGTGAACTGGAAGGGGCGCTCAACCGGATGATTGCCCACGCAACCCTGATCGGCCGGGAGGTCACGCTGGAAATGACCCGGGAAGTGTTGCAGGATTTGCTCCGGGCCAATGTCCGCCGGATCAGTATTGATGAAATTCAGCGCCGGGTGGCGGATTATTTTAACATCCGTCTGTCCGAACTGCTGTCGTCCCGGCGTGCGCGTCAGGTCGCCCGCCCGCGCCAGGTGGCAATGTATCTGGCCAAGAAGCTGACGCCAAAATCGCTACCCGATATTGGTCGGCAATTTGGTGGCCGCGATCACACCACCGTCATGCATGCGGTTAAACGCATTGATGAATTGCGGCTTGCAGACAATGTTCTGGAAGAGGATATTCAGCATCTGGAGCGGATATTGGCCAGCTGAGGCCGGGCTTTTCTTTAACAGTCGGACAGCAAGAGACGACTCGGACAAAAACCCCCAGAAAAAACTTTGACCCCGCCGGTCAGTATGCTAGGATCAGACCCGGTTAATCGGGGGGAATTCCGCAGTAATGCACGGTTGTATATTCAGAAAAACAGCCATGGGGATTGCGGGATGGTGCAGTTAAATATGGATGAAGAAGCGTGAATGGAATATGAAGCTCAAAATTGAACGAAGTGCGTTATTAAAATCACTGGGTCACATTCAGAGTGTTGTTGAAAAACGCAACACGATTCCGATTTTATCCAATGTTTTGCTGGACTGTGCAGAGGGTCATCTGACGCTTCAGGCCACCGACCTTGATCTGGCGATTTCAGAGCGGGTCGAGGCGGAAATCATCAGCGCAGGCGGCATCACCGCGCCGGCCCATACCCTCTATGATATTGTGCGCAAGCTGCCGGACGGGGCGCAGGTGGATCTGTCCTATGACGATGAGAGCCAGCGCCTTGCCATCCGCGCCGGTCGGTCGCGCTTTACCCTGGCCTGTCTGCCGCGTGAGGATTTCCCGGTTATGTCCGAGGGCGATATGCCCCATGTCTTTGATCTGTCGGCGGCAAATCTGAAACGGCTGATTGACAAGACCCGGTTTGCGGTCTCGACCGAAGAAACCCGCTATTATCTGAACGGTATTTATCTGCATGTGACCGATGATGATGATGGCAATGCCGTCCTCAGGGGGGTGGCGACCGATGGTCATCGTCTGGCGCGTTTTGACATGGAGCGGCCCGAGGGGCTTGCCGAAATGCCGGGGGTGATTGTGCCGCGCAAGCTGGTCGGAGAACTGCGCAAGTTGATCGACGAGTTTGAGGGGGATGTCAAGGTATCGCTGTCGGAAACCAAAATTCGTTTTATCTTCTCCCGGATTATTCTGACATCAAAGCTGATTGATGGCACCTTCCCGGATTACAGCCGGGTCATTCCCGAGGGCAATGACAAGATCATGGAAATCGACAGCAAGCAATTTGCCGAAGCGGTTGACCGGGTGTCGACCATCTCCACCGAAAAAACCCGCTCAATTAAATTATCACTGAGTGCGGATAGCCTGAAACTTTCCGTCAACAGCCCCGAGCAGGGCACCGCCAAGGAAGAAGTGGCGGCGAGTTACAGCAGTGACGATATGGAAATTGGCTTTAATTCCCGTTATTTGCTGGATATACTGGGCCAGATCGAAGGCGACCTTGCTCAGGTGGTGCTGGCGGATTCGACGGCACCAACCATTTTGCGGGATGTGAGCGATGACGGTGCCCTTTATGTCCTGATGCCCATGAGAGTGTGATGGTGGCGGGGCATACAGGAAACCGGGGCCGGTGAATAATCTGGTGCAGCTTGATAAAAAAACAGCGGGTAGCGGGTTTGCCTGTGCGGGTTTTGGTCGGCCTGAACTTTTTGTTGGCCGGTTGCATCTGACCAATTTCCGGTCTTACCCGCATGTGGCTCTGGAGCCGGAGGCCCACTCTGTAGTGTTGACCGGGCCGAACGGTGCCGGCAAGACCAATATCCTTGAGGCGCTGTCATTTCTGTCATCCGGGCGCGGCCTGCGCGGCTGTCGCTTGTCTGATGTCAGCCGTCGGGAGCAGGGGCCGACGCCCCCGGCCCGGCGTAACTGGGCGGTGGCGGCGCGGCTGGAAACGCC
This sequence comes from Alphaproteobacteria bacterium, assembly GCA_013152615.1. Taxonomy (GTDB): domain Bacteria; phylum Pseudomonadota; class Alphaproteobacteria; order Sphingomonadales; family Emcibacteraceae; genus Paremcibacter. The sequence continues at coordinate 2,872 of JAADGA010000022.1, read as the reverse complement.
GGACGGCACCGTGAATCTGGGGACCGGACTGGCGGCGGGGTCCGAGCCGGAGGCGGCTGATCCCGGACAGAAGGATAAGCGGATCATCCGTATTGATGGCCAGAATGGCTCGAGTCCGGCATTGTTTGACGATATTTTGCAGGTTGCGTGGCTGACCCCGCAGATGGACCGGCTGTTCAGTGAACCGCCGTCGGGCCGGCGCCGGTTTCTTGACCGGATTGTTGCTGGTTTCCATAGCGCCCACCGGCGCGAAGTCGCGGCTTACGAGCGGGTAATGCGCGAGCGCAGCCGGTTATTGCAGGAGGGGGGGGATGCTGACTGGCTGGCGGCACTCGAAGGACGGATGGCCGAACACGGAGTGGCGGTGGCGGCGGCGCGGCTCGACGCGATAGAGCGTCTGGCGGTGGCGATCGCAGAGTCGCCCTCATGCTTTCCCCGGGCATGCCTCGGGGTTGAAGGCTTGCTGGAACAGGGGCTTGCTCAGGGTCCGGCGCTGATGGTGGAAGATAACTTTCGCAAGCTTCTGCGCGCTAACCGCTCCCGGGACGGGGAACGTGGCCGGGCAACTGCCGGGCCGCACAAGACTGATCTGGTGGTAACCCATCAGGATAAGGCGATGCCGGCGGCGCTCTGTTCCACCGGCGAACAAAAGGCCTTGCTGATCGGCATAACTCTGGCCAGCGCGCGGATTATGGCCAATGATTTTGGGGCGCCGCCACTGTTGTTACTTGACGAGGTGGTAGCCCATCTCGACCGCGTCCGGCGCTCCGCGCTGTTTGACGAACTGGCTGCTCTGGGATCACAGGTCTGGCTTAGCGGCACCGACCGGCTGTTGTTTGACGGGCTTTTGGGACAGGCGCGTTATTTCCGGGTAGAAAATAATATTGTAACGCCTGCATAACATATAAGGTACGAAGTTTTATGGCTGATGAAATACATATGAAGGATGCCAATCTGGGGGCGGAAGACTATGATGCCGACAGCATCAAGGTCCTGAAGGGGCTTGATGCTGTCAGGAAACGTCCGGGCATGTATATTGGCGATACCGAGGACGGGTCGGGCCTGCATCATATGGTGTTTGAGGTTTCGGACAATGCCATTGACGAGTCGCTTGCAGGCTATTGTGATCTGGTGCTGGTGTCACTGAATGCCGATGGCTCGCTTTCGGTCACGGACAATGGCCGCGGGATTCCGGTGGGGATTCACGAAGAAGAGGGGGTCTCCGCCGCCGAGGTTATCATGACCCAGCTCCATGCCGGCGGCAAATTCGACAGCAACAGCTATAAAATTTCCGGTGGCCTGCACGGGGTCGGGGTATCGGTGGTCAATGCGCTGTCGGAATATCTTGATCTGACGATCTGGCGCAATGACCACGAACATTTCATGCGTTTCGAGTATGGCGAAGCGGTAGGAAAGCTGGTCGTCGTCGGCGAGACCAAAGGCAAAACCGGCACCCGGGTGACCTTCCTGCCGTCGCGCGCGACATTTGGCAATATCGAGTTTGATTTTAACACGCTTGAGCATCGGTTTCGCGAACTGGCATTCCTTAATTCAGGCGTGCGGATCAGGATACAGGATAATCGCCATGCTGAAGGTCGGGAGATTGAACTCTATTATGACGGCGGCATTACCGCCTATGTCAGCTATCTGGACCGCAGTAAAACCCCGCTGATCCCGGATGCAATCTGCATCATCGGCGAAAAAGATGATATTGTTCTCGAATGCGCCCTGCAATGGAATGACAGCTATCATGAGAATGTCCTGTGTTTCACCAATAATATTCCGCAAAGAGACGGAGGGTCTCATCTGGCGGGCTTTCGGGCGGCGCTGACCCGGACCATCAATGGCTATGCCAACGCCAGCGGCATCGCCAAGCGTGAGAAGGTCTCGCTAAGTGGTGATGACAGCCGTGAGGGCCTGACCTGTGTGTTGTCGGTCAAGGTGCCGGACCCGAAATTTTCCTCCCAGACCAAGGATAAACTGGTATCGTCAGAGGTCCGCCCGGTGGTCGAAAGCCTGCTTGCCGAACATCTCAACAACTGGTTTGAAGAGCATCCAAAAGAAGCCAAAATCATCATCGGCAAGATTGTCGAGGCCGCCGCCGCCCGCGAAGCCGCGCGGAAGGCACGCGAACTGACCCGGCGCAAGGGGGCGCTTGATATTTCCTCGCTGCCGGGCAAGCTCGCCGATTGTCAGGAACGCGACCCGGCGAAATCCGAACTGTTTCTGGTCGAAGGTGACAGTGCCGGTGGCTCGGCCAAACAGGGCCGCTCGCGCCAGAATCAGGCGATTCTGCCGCTTAAAGGTAAAATCCTCAATGTCGAACGCGCCAGATTTGACCGCATGCTCGGCTCTCAGGAAATCGGCACCCTGATCACCGCCATGGGCACCAGCATTGGTCGTGAGGATTTCGACATTGAAAAACTGCGGTATCACAAGATTATCATCATGACCGATGCCGATGTTGACGGCGCCCATATCAGGACCCTGCTGCTGACATTTTTTTACCGCCAGATGCGCGAAGTGATTGACCGCGGCCATCTTTATATTGCCCAGCCGCCGCTGTATAAAGTCAGCCGCGGCAAGTCGGAAGTTTATTTGAAAGATGATGCCGCGCTGGAAAATCATCTGATTGAGCAGACCTTGGACGGTATGTTGCTCAGACTGGATAACGGTACTCAGATCGCGGGCAATGATTTGAAGGACCTGATGGAGAAAGTCCGCAAAGTGACCAAAATTCTTGAGCGGGTACCTGTGCGTTATAATATTGAACTGATTGAAGAAATGGCACTGGCCGGGGCATTGGAAAATGATATTCTGAGTGACGAAAATCGCCTGAAAGCTACCTTGGCTACGGTGGTGACGCGAATGA
>JAADGA010000021.1 GCA_013152615.1 Alphaproteobacteria bacterium | reverse complement strand
AAGACATTCATCCCGCCAGCAACCAGCCGGACATTCTCGGTAACCTGATAGCCCAGCTCCATATCAAAATAGATCGTAGGATTGATCGGGGAGGTTGGATTGACTGCGGCACCGATACGGCCCCGTTCATCATAATGCCGGCCATAGAAATTAGCCCGCGCCATGAAGGTCCATTTGTCACCAATGGTGGTGTTCGTCGTCAGAACAAACCGTACTTTTGGATAGTTGTTCTGAATATCCTCGATGGTTGCCACACTAACCGGATTGACCGGACCAGCCGGGGTTATGACAGCAGTCTGTCCGGTTACAGTAAAGTTATTGTAACTCAGGGCAAAGGAGAGATCAGTACTGGCATCTTCCGTCCACTCATGATGCGATGTTAACACCAGATCGACACCTTGCGAGCGGGTGTTGAGCGCGTTGGTATAGAATGAAATACTTGCACTCGGTGACCCAACCACCGGAATATTACCGGTACGATAGATACGATGTTTGACATCAATGCGGTAATAATCCGCAGTAAATGTAGTATTATCGCTAAGATCACTGGTGAAGCCCAGACTGTAGTTAACCGCAGTTTCCTGTCTCAGAGGGGCGCCGCCATTGGCAACCGCCGCCGGATCGGTTGAGCGAATAAGGCCTTCTTCAACCTGTTGGCCGGTGGTGCCATCAAAAGTAGTGATGGTGGTTTTAACATTCTGCTGTCCGGGGGTCGGAGCATGGAAGCCGGTGGAGATCGCCCCGCGTAACGTCAACGCAGGTGAGACCGTGTACCGCGCGGCCAGTTTGCCGTTTACCGTACTGCCGAAATCACTGAAACGTTCGAAACGTCCGGCATATTGCATCATGAATTTCTCGGTAATATCATGTTCAATATCGACATAGAACGCATAGTTGTTGCGGCTGAAGGAGCCTGAATCTGCGGGCCGGAAGCCGTTCAGGCCGTTTGATCCCATGCCCTTGTAGGAATTGGGTTCCCCGGCATGGACGACATAGGTTTCCTTGCGCCATTCACTACCGAAGGCGAAATTGATATTATCGCTGACCGGAACAGAAAAATCAGCGTTGATGTCAACTTCTTTCTGGTCATAGCCACCGACATGGAAATTTCTCTGGGCGGGCTGACCGCTGGAATTCAGGCCAAGGGATGGATTGGTGGTATTGTTAAGGAAATACCTCAGCTTGTTTTCACCATAGCCGACACTGAAGTCGTAGGTCATATTCTCAATAGAGCTGAAGTCACCCTTGACACCGCCAACCGCACTGAAATCAGTCTGATTACCATCAAGGAACGGGGTATAGCCAACCGGCAGTCCGGTAAAGCCCGGTAATTTTTTCAGAGCCTTGATCGTGGAATGATTGGGATTACGGTAGAAGAACCGGTACCTGCCATCAGTCTTGGCATAGTTGCCGAAGAAATAAAGATGGGCATTATCATTCAGATCAACCCCGGAATTGAGGAAAAAGCGTCCGCCTCTGGTCTGGGGACGACCCCAGGTCTGAGCCAGCGGGGCATCACCAAACGGGGTATCCGCGCCCACACCCTTCAGGCCGGAATCAATCAATGCCTGGGCGTCGGGCCGCTGAAGTCCCCGGGACAGGGCCTGATTATTGCTATATTCGGCAGTCAGGTTGACAAAGCCCTTGGGACCAAGAGGCAAACCAACATTTGCCCCGATCTTGTAACTTCTTTCGCCACGGTAATATTTACCATATTGCAGATTAATCATCCCGCCTTCGGAGGCGTTTTTCATTTCAAAATTGATGACACCGGCGATGGCATCAGAGCCATACTGGGCGGCGGCACCGTCGCGCAATACTTCGACCCGTTTCACGGCCATGCCGGGAATCATACCAATGTCGACACCCTGGGAACCGTTACCGGCAGCAGGAGCAAAGAACTGCACCAGTGCGGAGCGATGCTGGCGTTTGCCGTTGATCATAACCAGGGTCTGATCGGGGGCCATGCCACGCAGGGATGTCGGCCTGACAAAGGCACTGCCATCACCGGTCGCCGGGGTTGCGGTAAAGGACGGGATCAGATCACGCAGATTATCGGTGATGTCGGCGGTATTACCGCCAGCGGTGAAATTCTTGCCACTGATAACATCAATCGGTACCGGAGAATCGGTTACAGAGCGGGGCTTTGCACTTCTGGTGCCGAGTGAGACCACTTCTTCCATCACCAGTTCGGCGGCGTTTTTCTTGTTGGCCGCTTTTTCAGCCGCCGCCACTGTTAAGGTTGAGGCCAGCACCAGAAAACTGGAACAAAGGGCCGTCGTCGCCATGATTCGGCCAACGGACCGCCTTTGTGGGCCTGAAAATGATTTATTTTGGAACATTTATTTCTCCCTGTTAATATTTTGTTTAAAATTTTGCTTTTCATTCACAGTGAGCTGATTGGAAAACTCCCGCCTCAGCCGTCACTATCCGGTAAAGACGCAGCGCGGCATAAATAGTGGAAAAAATAATTAAAAAATGTTAACCTGTTTACAAGTATGCGTGGGCGGCGAAGCCCGTCGTGCCATGACCCAGGGATTATTTATCAATGATTTTTTCCACTATTTCACCGGCCATTCGTCTTTACCCCGGAGTGAGATTCGTAAAAATATGAAACGACGATTAAAACTGGTAACTGTTGAGGGAAAAATACCTTCCCGCGACGCGGAGGGGGGTGGAAAACATTCCCCGGACTCGTGGCAGGGTGAAGATCAGCGTGATTTCGGGAATCAATATTACCACGACAAGATAACAACACTTTATCAGGAGTATAATGAAACCCTTGTCCGTTACCTCACCATAAGATTGCGCAGCAGACAGGATGCGGTTGAGGTGGCACAGGAGGCTTATATTCGTCTGATTAAACGGGAAAATCTGGCGGAAATCGACTGTTTCCAGTCTTTTCTGTTCCGGACGGCGACCAATTTGTCCATTGATCTGCAACGCCAACGGACACGGCATGCCAGAAATTTTGCCCGCAGCAAAATACTCATGAACGGGATTGAGGAAATTACCCCGGAACGGGCGCTTGATGCCCGTCAGGCTCTGGTTGAATTAAGGGAGATTTTGAAAAAACTTCCGCCAAAATGCAGAGAAGCTTTTATGTTATATAAATTTAAAAACCTGAGTCATGGCGAGATTGCCGAGAGAATGGACCTTTCAATAAGTTCCATAAGAAAATATATTGCCCGTGGCCTTGCGGTATGCATTCGGGAAATGAACGGATAGACTGGTTCCAACAGATACAGATTTAGTAAGATGAAAAACAACAATAACATTGAAATCAAGAATGACACGGCAACAGAAGCTGCCGAATGGTTCATCACCCTGCGTGATGGGGATATTACCGAAGAAAGTTACCTGAAATGGCAACAATGGCTTGGCCGTAGTGACGCCAACAAACAGGCCTTTGCCAAAGCGGAATGCTCCTGGAAGCAACTGGATAATATCACCAACCCGCCATGGAATGACACCGGTCATGATGCCAATAATATATCTTCTGGCGAGGATAATCTGGCCCGAGCCGGGCGGCGGAGTCGTTTCATGGTCTTTGCCGCCGCGATTGCGGCAACGATATTAATCGCCCTGTCCGTTGAACTTTTCTATCATAATGATTTTTCCGCGCGGGCGGAAACAACGACCTATCAAACCGCGCGCGCCGGACATAAAATAATCCCGCTGGCGGATGGCTCGAAAATCAACCTTGGGGCCCTGTCGATTGTCAATGTAAATTATACCAGGGCCGTGCGCCACCTCACTCTGGTGCGCGGCGAAGCCATCTTCACGGTCGCCAAAAATAAAAAGCGCCCCTTTGTCGTCCGGGTTGGCACCGGCAGTGTCACCGCCGTCGGCACAAGATTTAATATTCATTCCGGTGACCGCAATGTCACCGTAACAGTGCTGGAGGGGGTGGTTGTGGTCAACCCTGATCTGGCCGATAACAAGACCAGAACGGCCCCGCTGCCAAAAGTTTCTGCGGGTCGGGCGGTCTCCTATGACAACAAGGGTGATATTTCGCCGGTGGTAAAAACCAATGTTGCGGCGGCAATTTCATGGGAAAAAGGTATGCTGGTCAGGGTCGATACCCCGTTGGCCAGTGTGATCGCAGATGTTAACAGATATTCCGCGCGCGAAATTATTATCGGCGACCCCGCCCTTGATAATATCCGCTTTACCGGCACTGTTCTGAATGATGGTATAGACAACTGGTTGCGCGGGTTATCCGTTGCCTATCCTATAAAAGTCCTCGACAGTGGCCATGATGCTATATTATTATTAAAAAAGAAAAAATAGCATTCAGGTAACCAGGTGGTGATCCCCTGAATAGCTGACGGTTTTATAAAGCCGCAATATAGCGAGGAATGTATGTTAACCAGCAGCCCGCGTCTGCCCGTTGTCAGACAGTATATGGCCATTTGGGCTATATGTGGTGTTGCGCTGTTCTCTCTCCCCGCCAAAGCTTTCTCGCCCGTACCGGACGGGCCGTCCCCGGACAGGCCGGCAACAGTATATTTTTCCATCAATGCCCGCTCCCTGCGGTCGGCGCTGATTGATTTCTCCAAACAGTCGGGGATACAGCTTATTTATGTGGCCGCAAAACAGAATTTACCGCACGCCATCCGTCTTGAAGGCCGCTACACCGTCAGACAGGCGTTGAAATTATTACTGCATAACAGCGGTCTTGAGTATGAATTTTCCGAGGAAAATACCGTAACCATTCGGGCTATAGGCAAAGAAACCGGGAATAATCCGCACACTAACCGCACCATGACCCTGCCGGTAAAACCGGATGATACCCTGCCCCCGGGATATGGCATCGAGGAGATTGTGTCGATCGGCACCCGGGGCAAGGGCCGAACGGCGCTTGAGACACCGGTGCCGGTGGACAGCTTCAATACGTGGAATATTGCGGCAACCGGGGAAACTGAAACCGGTCGCATCCTGCAATCCCTTGCCCCCAGCTTTAATTTCTCCAGCTCCAGCATTTCCGACGGCACCGATGCGATCAAACCGGCGACCCTCAGAGGATTGGGGCCGGATCAGACTCTGGTGCTGATCAATGGCAAACGCCGCCATAACAGTGCCCTTGTCCATGTCAATACCTCGGTCGGGCGCGGGGCCACGGGCGTGGATATGAATGCCATTCCGCCGGGGGCAATCAAGCGGATCGAGGTTTTGCGCGACGGCGCATCGGCGCAATATGGCTCGGATGCCATTGCCGGCGTGATCAATATCATCCTCAAGAACCAGAATGAAGGTGGCGATATTTCCACTTCTTTCGGTCAGACCTATGCCGGCGACGGCACCACCTATGTTGCCGATGCCACCTATGGCCGGACGCTGGCAACCCGGGGCTTTCTGACCCTTACCGCAGAATACCGCAACCGCCAGCATACCAACCGGGCCGGGCTTAGCGGCTGTCTCCAGTTCGCCACCCTGGGCCAGAAAGCCTGCGCCGTCGGTAATATTGCCCTAGATCCCAGAGAAAAAAGCTTTAACCGCAAGAATTTCCGCGTCGGCGATTCAGATACCCGGCAAAAGGCGCTGGTGATGAATATGATGGTGCCGCTATCGGATTTTGGTGAATTTTATATGTTCGCCACCTATTCAAACCGGGATAACCAGTCCGCCGGTTTTTATCGCCGGGCCAACCAGTATCGCCGCACCGTCACCGCGCTTTATCCCAACGGTTTTCTCCCGCTGATCAATGCTAAAATCCTGGATTATTCCGTTTTGGCGGGGACCAAATGGACGATGGGCAACGGCTGGTCGCTGGACAGCAGCCTGACCACCGGCGGCAACAGTTTCCAGTTTCTGATTACCAATTCGCTTAACGCCTCTTTCGGCGCGGACAGTCCGACCTCTGCCGACGCGGGCACGCTGGAAATTCATCAGATCATGGCAAATATTGATTTCTCCAAATCTTTTAAAAACGCCAATATTGCCTTCGGTGCCGAGTGGCGCCGGGAAAATTATCAAATCATCGCCGGCGATCCGGTTTCCTATGCCAATGGCGGCCAGCTTAACTATACCTGTCCCGGATGCAAAGCCAATCCGGTCGCCTACCTGCCGGGATTTCAGGTCTTTAAAGGATTTTCACCGGATAATGCCGTTGATAAAAATCGCAATAATCTGGCATTCTATACCGATGTCGAAGTGAAGCCCTCGCCTGATTTGCTGATGAATGTTGCGGTCCGCTATGAAGATTACAGTGATTTTGGCAGCCGGATAAATGCCAAATTCGCCACCCGCTATCAGCTCGACCATATCTTTGCCCTGCGCGGTTCCATCAGCTCCGGTTTTCGCGCCCCGTCGATGCAACAGAAATTTTTCAACAGCACCAGCACCCAGTTTGTCGAGGTAAACGGCGTGTCCATTGCCCAGGAAAGAGGGACCTTCCGCAATGACAGCACGGTCGCGCGCGCCCTCGCCATTCCCAAACTGAAAAAGGAAACCGCAGTTAATTACAGTTTCGGTTTTGTCATTACCCCGCTGGAAAAGCTGTCGCTGACCGCAGACTATTACCGCATTGACATCAATAACCGGATTGCCATTACCGGCAGCATCCCGATCAAGGATAAATTCCCCGGAGTCGCCGCCGCAACCGGGGCCACCGACGGCCAGTTCTTCACCAATATCGCCAACACGGAAACCCAGGGGGTGGATTTTGTCGCCAATTATGATCTTCCGATGCCGACAGGGCAGCGATTGAGAATCTCGCTGGCGGCCAACAAAACCAAAACCCGGATTAAAAATGGCTCCGTCGCCTCGCCGCTTCCCGGTGTCGACAGAATGGTATTATTCAGCCCGCAGGACCGCTCGATCATTGAACAATGGCAACCGGCCGCCAGAATTAATTTCACGCTGGATTACGGCATCGGCAAATGGTTTGTCATCCTGCGCAATAATTATTATGGCTCCTATGTGGTGTGCGAAGGCTCCTGTAATATTGCTACCGGGCCGGGGCAGAATATTCAGCGATTCACCCCGAAAATCCTGACAGATCTGCAAATTTCATATTATTTCGAGACCGCAAGAGTGAGAATAACCGTGGGCGCAAATAATATATTCAATATCTTTCCCGACATCAACCGGATCGGGCAGTCCCGCGCCGGATCAATAGCAGGGATCGTGGCCTCGCCCGGGGTCTTTACCTATTCCCGGCGGTCGGCCCCTTTTGGCTATAACGGCGGCTATTATTACCTGCGTCTGACTAAAAATTTCTAATATTTTCCGGACGCTTTTTCATCATGGGGCGACATTTTACTTATACGTCTTACTTATGCGGCAATGTTTCTGGCAGCTTGGCCGTTAATATTTTCCCGGTCATGGCGCCGAGCCAGTCGAGTCCCGCTCTCAGCTTGACATTCTGTCCGAGAATAATCAGCGCCGGGGCGGCTAAATCCGCCCGAACAACATCTTCTGCCGCCGTGGCCAATGTTGTCTCCAGCACCTGCTGGTCCGCCAACGTCGCCTTGCTGACAATCGCCACTGCCTCATCAGGCCGCCGGCCATTTTGCAGAAATTTCTGACAGATCGCCTCAACCCTGCCGAGCGCCATATAAACCACAATTACCGGGGAAGATTTGGCGAGGGCATTCCAGTCTATATCCCTTGACAGGCCACCATCCTCACCATATCCCGTCAGGAAGGTAACCACGGAATTGCTATAGCGATCGGTGAGCGGTATCCCGGCATAGGCGAGGCCGCCGATACCCGCGGTAATCCCCGGCACCACCCGGAACGGAATATTCGATTTTACCAGATAACGGGCTTCCTCGCCACCGCGGCCAAAAACGAACGGATCACCGCCTTTAAGCCGAAGCACCTTTTTCCCCGCCTGCGCATGCACAACCAGCCGTTCAGAAATATCCGCCTGTTTCAACGACGGCCTGCCGCCGCGCTTGCCAGCAAATTCAAGCCTCACCCCCCCATCAAGCAAATTCAGAATATCCTGACTGACCAGCGCGTCATAAACCACAATATCCGCCTGTTGCATCGCTTTCAGTGTCAACAGCGACAACAGCCCCGGATCACCGGGTCCGGCACCGGCCAGCCAAACCCAGCCGGGGTCCATATCCGGTAATATTTTCAATACATCTTCCACGGTCATGGCGGGTCCCTTAAGTGTTGCTGATGACAGCAATGGCGGTTTCCGGACAGGATTATCCGGCAAACTGGCCACTTGCTGGCTATATCATAATTTATCCAATTATATTTATGTGGCCCGGGTCAGAATATTTACTTATCATTAACCCTGATTATTATCACCATTTTAATATCCAAACGGCTATAATTGGCGGTAAAAAAATTTCCCGAGGCTGAAATGGTATTGGGACAGGGGGCATGATATGGCTGCGGAACAGGATTAATGGTATTAAAATACAAGTTATTGGCGATGGTCAGCACTCTTGCCTTGAGTGTGTGGGCCTATAATGACCTTGTCGATAATCCCGCCACAAATAAAGCCATTCAGGGCCAGATAGATCTGCTGAAGCCAGGTGAAAAAGACATGATGGGTAATGATATGCTGTATAAAATAACAGCACCCATCGCCCCGTCATCAAAAGCCATCCCGGGCCGGACAATCCGCCCGCGTTCCGGACAACCGGAACCTGTGCCGCGAAAATCGGCTCTGGTGCCGCAAGGTCCGCTCTATTCACCGGCAACCAGCCTGCGGGGTATGCCGTTTACAGCGCAGGGTCAGCCACAAAAGAGCGAGAGGATCAGCCGGAAAGAAGCCGTTAAAGCCGCGATAGACGGCTCGGAAAAATCCCTGAAAATCTTACAGAAGTATTTTGATGGCTCCGCTGGCCAATCCGACCGGATTACCGATCTTGCCTCGGGAATTCTGTCCGACCTTGGCAAATCCGGACTGGCGCAGAAGGGCCATAATCTGCAGGATTCCGCCAAAAGGGTGGTTGATGCCGCCGCCCGGGCCGCGACATCGGCCTATAGCATTCCCTATTCTGCAATTTCTGATTTTGGCTTGAGCATCGGCGATATTGGCTGGGATTTTGGCCCGGTCAAGAAAATTCCGCATCGTGGCTTTATCCGGATTACCCCGGCAAGTAAAAATATTGAAGGGCGGGGTCTTTTGGCGCTGGAGACCTCAACAAAGAATGACTTTCTCAATGATGGTATTCTTAATGTAAGCGGCTTCGCCATTCCCGAACTGAAAAAGGGTAATTACCGGCTGTATATTTTCACGGCCCCCCTGCCCGGTGGCCGAATTATTCCCCATCCTTTTGGAGACAGATTCGGGATTAACGGCAATCAGCTGCGCGTTATTGATACCGCAAAAACCGGCAACCCGGAATGGGCGAAACTATCCTCGGACGGGGTAAGTCTGGTCGGGGAAGCCGGTCATGACAAAAACACTCCGGCGGCAAGCGCAAGCACGGTCAATCTTGAAACAAATAAAAAGACCAAAATCGACGGATGGCTGCTCACCACCTTGGTCAAGAGTAACGGCAAAACCATCGATATGAGATTCGAATCCGATGGGCCGCTGAAAACATATATTGTCGGGGTGATTATATCCCCCGCCGATATGAGCGGGATGAAGAAGAAGCTGAATAAACAACTGCTTGCCATGCTGGAAAATCTAAATCCTTCGGGGGGATCAAACACACCACAGACTTTTAATAACAATTTTACCGCACAAACACTGGGACATTTTTTTACCACCCCGAATACCCGGTCGGCCCCCGGCCCAACCGCTCAGGCCGTAGACGGTTTTGGCAGCCGCATCAGTCTTTCTGGCGGCACGGGTGGCGGTAATACTGGCGGGGGCACGGGTGGTGGTAATACTGGCGGCGGCACGGGCGGTGGTAACACTGGCGGTGGCGCGGGTGGTGGCAACACCGGCGGCGGCACG
>JAADGA010000020.1 GCA_013152615.1 Alphaproteobacteria bacterium | reverse complement strand
CGTCACTGATGGCCACCGCCACGGTCGCGCGGCTTATTGAGCGGATTGCCGCCAACTGGGGTTATGCTGCCGATGCCGAGATTACTCTGGAGGCCAATCCGACCAGTGTCGAGGCCGGTAAATTTTCTGATTTTTCACGGGCGGGAATTAACCGCCTGTCCCTCGGGGTGCAGGCGCTGAATGACGCTGACCTCAAGGCACTGGGCCGGGAGCATAACCTTAGGGAAGCCCAGAAAGCCATTGATTTATCACAAAAATATTTCTCTCGCTCAAGCTTCGATCTGATCTATGCCCGCATGGGCCAGACGGTTGCCGATTGGGAGAAGGAACTGACCGGGGCCCTGACGCTGACCAACGGGCATTTGTCGCTCTATCAATTGACTATTGAGCGCGGTACCGCCTTTTATCACGCCCGTAACAAGGGCCGTCTCATTCTGCCGGATGACGATATTTCCGCCGATCTGTATCAGCTGACACAGCAGCTATGTCAGGCTCATGGTCTGCCGGCCTATGAAATTTCCAACCATGCGGCGGTGGGGCAGGAAAGCCGCCATAATCTCGCCTATTGGCATTATGATGATTATATCGGGGTCGGGCCGGGGGCCCATGGCCGTCTGACTATTGACGGGGGGTTATATGCCGTGTGTCAGCATAGAAGCCCGGAAAAATGGCTGGACACTGTGACGCAACACGGCCATGCCACCGATCAGAAAGCTGTTCTTACATCGCAGGAGAAGGCCGAGGAAATGCTGATGATGGGCCTGCGGCTGACAGCGGGGATTGATCTTGACAATTTTGAACGCAGAGTGGGTGAAAAAATAGATAAATTCATTGATTATGATTGGTTACAGAATTTTCTTGAACTGGATTATATGGAAATGGGCGCTCATCATTTGCAGGTAACGGCGCGGGGGCTGCCGCTGTTGAATGGTCTTCTTGCCCGGATTTTATAGTTAGTAGTTTCACCCGGTCACGGTTGATAAAGCTTTTTGGTGCCGGATCAATGACAGTAAATTTTTTCGGTCCGACCTGATAGACGGTAAGACCACGTTCGATCAGACCGGACGGTGAAAAGCGGAACAGTCCGTCAAGCCCCAGAAAGCCATTCCTGCTGGTAAGCTGTTCCGCCGAAAAATCAGGCAGCGGTGAGTGCCTGACCAGCGTCGCCGCAAGGGCAACCGCATCATAGGCAAGGGTGACCAGCCGCGGACCGTTCCGGCCATATGTATGGGCGTAGCGTTTCAGGAAAATTCTGGAAATCCTGTGGTCCGGTGCCGCAAACCAGCCGCCATAAAGCTGGGGTTCCAGAAACAGCATTTTATCGTCCCACAGGCCGGTCCCAAGGATTTTAATTTTTTCGGAATCAATTTCGTAATAGGATATCCAGGCAGTCAGTGTGGTCAGCATGGTCCCGCCTTCGGGCAACAGCAGGGCATCAAAATTTACCCCGCCAATAGTTTCCGAGCTTTTCAGCTTCTCCAGCATTTCCCGGGCGAAATCATCATCCTTGCCCAGACTTTTCAGGAATTTAATCTCGCGGATATAGTTTCTATGTCGTTGATCATAGCGGGCGATCGCCTTGACCGGACCGACCAGCCGCTGGCTGTCAGGCGGATAGAATTTCACCGTGGACAGATCGCGATTCTGACTTGCCACGGTGGCTCTGAAAATTTTCAGGGCGCGGCTGCCATAAACTGTTTCCGGGATCAGCGCGGCATAGCGGGCATATCCCTGATCAGAGGCATAGCGGATGATGCGCTCAACCTGCTCCTCCATCGGGAAATTCATCAAAAATACGCCGTCACCAGCAACGGTATAATCACTGGAAAAGCCGATGACATTAATTCCGGCCCGCTTTGCCATCGGTTTTATTGCCTTGATTGAGGCGGAAAACAGCGGCCCGATAATCAGGTCAGGCCGTTGTTTGAGTAATTGTGTCATCGCGGTCTTTGCCCCTTCGGCACTGCCGCGGGTGTCATGGGGCAGCAGGACCAGTCTCCTGTCGCGGGAATCAAACAGCGCCAGCGTTGCCGCATTGAGCAGGGCGGTGCCGATGGCGGCGTCCGGTCCGCTCAGAGGCACCAGAAATCCCAGTCTTATTTCCTGACGCGGCGGGATATTTTTGCCGGTTTTTTCCTGCATAGGACCGATATTGCCCGGTGATTGCGGCAGGGTTGACATATCCTGGATCAAGGCCGTCTTTTGCTGCCCGCAGCCAGCCAGCCCAAAGGCAGCCACAGCAATCAACCCGATATATTTCACAATTGACGACATTAAAACAGTTTCCAGTTTTTCCTGTTTTTTTTTCACACAGGTCTTATAACAAAACAAGCTATCACAGGATATGAGCAATAAATACGGCAAAGCTATGGAAATGCCAATTGATTTAGCCAACAAAACGGTGGCACCGGGGTTATATGT
The DNA here is from genome assembly GCA_013152615.1 of Alphaproteobacteria bacterium. Lineage (GTDB taxonomy): Bacteria > Pseudomonadota > Alphaproteobacteria > Sphingomonadales > Emcibacteraceae > Paremcibacter. Next base: position 7,460 of record JAADGA010000020.1, on the reverse strand, counting down.
CACCGCAACCCCGATTGGCAATATGGGCGATATGACCTTGCGCGCGCAAATGGTGCTGGCGGCGGCGGATGTAATTGCCTGTGAAGATACCCGGGTTACCGGAAAATTGCTGGCACGCTTCGCGGTTAAAACCCCGACCATATGCTATCATGATCATAATGAACATCGGGTGCTGCCACAGGTGATGGCGCGACTCATAGCCGGACAGGTGGTGGCTTTGGTCAGTGATGCCGGTACGCCGCTGATCTCCGATCCGGGTTATCGACTGGTGAAAACGGCCCGGGATGCCGGAATTTTTGTCAGCAGCCTCCCCGGGGCCAGCGCCATCCTTGCCGCTTTGGCCTCTGCGGGGTTACCGACCGACCGCTTTATGTTTGCCGGTTTCCTGCCGTCAAAGACCAAGGCGCGCCGGACATGCCTGAAAGATATTTCCACGCTCAAGGCAACGCTGGTTTTTTATGAATCGCCAAACCGGTTGAAAGCCAGCCTGAAAGATATATTCGAGATATTGGGCGACCGGGAGGCGGCGGTATGTCGGGAACTGACTAAATTATTCGAAGAAGTCAGACGCGGGAATCTTGCCGAGCTGGCACAATATTACGCACAGGCCGAGCGGCCAAAGGGTGAAATTGTCATCATTGTCGGCCCTGCCAGGGACCGGGAGACCCCGGTGGATATACTGGATCAGGCGCTGACAGCGGCGCTGGAAAAGCTGTCGCTGAAAGAGGCCGTGGCCTCGGTCACCTTTACCACCGGGCTTAAACGTAAACAGGTTTACGCGCGGGCACTAAAATTATCGGGAAAATTATCGGGAAAATTATCGGGGAAATTATCAGGGGAATTGTCGGGGGAATTATCGCGAGACTTATCAGGGGGATTATCGGAAAAATAATGACTGGTTATCGCCCTGAAAATAAACGGAAAGCCTATTTTTGGGGGCAGGGGGCCGAATGGCTGGCCAGTCTGGTTCTTATCCTGAAAGGCTACCGCATTCTGGCGCGGCGTTTTAAATGCAAGTCCGGCGAGATTGACCTGATCGCCCAAAAGGGCAGGCTGATCTGCTTCATTGAGGTCAAGGCACGAAAAAACCACCATGATGCCCTCTATGCCCTGTCGCATCAGCAGCAGCAGCGGATTATCAAGGCCGCCCAGTGGTATCTGGCCAAAAATAATCAGGATAGTCAGGGTCGTCTTGCGGAGAGAAAGTATCGTTTTGATCTGATGGCGGTTGAACCGTGGCACCTGCCGACCCATGTGAAAGATGCCTGGCAGAGGGATGTGATGACATGAGCGTAATTGCCGCCGATTATAGGGAACGGTTGACCGCCGTCGGGGTCGGCGATGGCCGTGTTGACAATATTGCCGCAATGGCCTTGGTTCTGGCGGCGCTGGACCGGCCCGGTATTTCTTTCCAGAAATATGACCATCATCTGAAAATTCTTGGTCTCGATCTCGCCGCAGAAAAACTTGTTTCCGAAATGGCTGCTGATCGCGCCCGGGCGTTGAGCAACGTCATGCATGGCCGTCATGATTATAGCGGCAACAGGGCCTATTATGACGATTTGCAGAACGCCAACCTGATGTCGGTGATTGATAGCAGAAAAGGCCTGCCGGTGGCGTTGGCGGTGCTTTATATCCAGACGGCGCGATCCATGGGCTGGCCGGTCGAAGGGCTGAAATTCCCGCGCCATTTTCTGATCCGGCTTTATGGCGTGAATTCCAGTCAGGTGATTATCGATCCGTTCAATGATGGTAAAATCATGGATGCCCGGGATTTGCGTCGCCTGATTCAGGAATTTACCGGGGCGGAGGCGACGCTCAGGCCGGAATATTATCAGCCGGTTACGGATCGGGAAATTCTGGTGCGCCTGCTTGATAATATTAAAGTCCGTTGTCTGAAAGCCAGTGATCTCGGGCAGACAATAAGTATACTGTCCCGGCTAGTGCTGATTAATCCCGGCAATATGCATTACCATTATGAACTCGGCATGTTGCTGGCCCATGTGGGCAAGAATGAACCGGCCATTCACCGTCTGCGTCATTGTCTGGATAATATTGAAAAATTTGATCAGAATGATTTGATCCGTCAACAGATTGTCAATATGTTGCAGGATATGGCAACCGATAATATTGTCAGATTACCCGAAGTGGATAAATGAAAATAATCAGGAATATAGCCGATGAGTCTTAATGTCGCCTTGCAAATGGACCCGATTGAAGCGGTTGATATCAGGGGCGACAGCACTTTTGCCCTCGGGTTGGAGGCGGAAAGACGGGGCTATAAATTATATCATTATGATGTTGGAACCCTGTCTTTTCAGCAGGGCAGGGTGACGGCCTATGCCCGTGGTCTCACGCTGCGCCGGGAAGTGGGCAATCATTTCTCCCTCGGGGCTGAGAGCAAGATTGATTTGGCCGATGATGTTGATGTGGTGCTGATGCGTCAGGACCCGCCGTTTGATATGGGCTATATCACCGCGACCCATATTCTTGAACATATTCAGCCCGCAACGCTGGTGGTCAATGACCCGGCGGCGGTCAGAAACGCGCCGGAAAAGATTTTCCTCACCCGCTTCCCCGACCTGATGCCGCCGACCCTGATCACGAGTAACAAACGTGATGTTGAGCTGTTCCGGGCGGAATTTAAGGATATTATCATCAAGCCGCTTTACGGCAATGGCGGTGCCGGGGTTTTCCGCCTGCGCGAAGATAACCAGAATCTCAACAGTTTGATTGAGATGTTTCAGCAATTTTACCCGGAACCATTTATCGTTCAGCAATTTCTGGCTGATGTCGTCAGGGGTGACAAGCGGATCATCCTCATCGATGGCATTGCGGTCGGGGCAATCAACCGGGTGCCGCTGGCGGGGGAAGTCCGCTCCAACATGCATGTCGGTGGTATCGCCGAAAAAAGTGAACTGACCGACCGGGAACAGCAGATATGCGAAGCAATAGGCCCGACCTTGCGCGAACTGGGATTGCTGTTTGCCGGTATTGATGTCATCGGTGATTTTCTGACCGAAATCAATGTCACCTCGCCCACCGGCATTCAGGAAATAGAGCGCTTTGACGGCACCGACATCGCCGCAATCCTGTGGGACGCAATTGAAAAGCGGCTGTAGGCATACAAGGGGGAGCAGAGGGCGATGACCCTGAATGATATAGGGGAATATTTCCTGAATAATCGGGTTGAGACGGTGGCGACGCTATTGGGGGTTGTCAATATCATGTTGTTGATCCGGCAGAATATCTGGAATTTTCCGGTTGGCATTGTCATGGTCATTCTGTTTGGCTGGGTGGTGTGGGATGCGAAGCTCTATTCCGATTTTGGTCTGCAGATATTTTTTCTGCTGCTGCAATGCTATGGCTGGATCAACTGGGCGCGCGGGCAGGGCGGCCGGGACGCGCAGCATGATGATATATTGCCGGTCTCGCTCATGACTTTACCACAGCGTTTGAGGTGGCTCGGCATCGCAGGCGTCGGGGTGATGATTCTGGGCGTGCTGATGGCGCGTTATACCAATGCGGCCTTGCCTTACTGGGATGCCGTCACTACGGTACTCAGTGTCATCGCCCAATATTTTCTGGCACGGAAATACCTGGAAAACTGGCTATTATGGCTTGCCGTGGACGTGCTGGCTATTGCTATCTATGCGGTCAAGGAGCTTTATATTTTCAGCGGACTTTACAGCTTTTTTCTGGTGCTGGCAGGGATGGGGCTTGTTGCCTGGTGGCGCTCTATCTCTCCCGAAATGAAGAATCCAGAGCGTTGTTGATCGGTCTGACCAGATATTGCATCAGGGTTTTCTCACCGGTCTGAATATCGGCGACCACGGTCATGCCGACTGTCACCCGGTTGGATTTTGGATCGGTGCCAACGTAATCTCTGGGCAGGATAATCATTCCCTTAAAATATGTATTGCCCCTTTTATCAATAAAAGACGAGGCGGATACCTGATCAAGACGGCCCGAAATACTGCCATAATGGGAAAAATTATAGGTATCAAATTTTAGCAGAACTTTGGAACCGATTTTGACATGGCCAATATCACGGGGGGAGATTCTTACCTGCGCCACCAATACGCCGGAGATCGGGACGATTTCCGCGACCACATCACCGGCGGGGACGACACTGCCGACGGAGTGGTATTTCAGTCCCTTGACGATTCCGGCTGCCGGGGCGACAACATTAAGCCTTTTCACCCGGTCCTGTAGCTGTAGCAACTGGGCAGAGACCTGCGCCCGTTCATTGCTCAAACTGTCCACCTTGATCAGAGCCTCATTGCGCAACCGCTCATTAAGCGCGACAAGATTACCCTTGACCTGATCGATATTGGCGCGAATACCGGCCTTTCTTAACAGGGTCTGATTGAGCTCGCTCTCCGCCTGATTATGACTGCGCCGTGCGTTCAGAAGTTTAAGTTTGGAGCCTAGTCCCTTGTCGGTCAGTTCCTGACGGATGGCCATTTCTTCCGCAATAATTTCCAGATTTTTTCTTTCGGACAGCGCCTTGCGATCAAGCAGAACAAGCTCATTCCGCTTTTCGGCAAGCTGCGACAGGATAACCCTCTGCTGGGCGGTTCGGGATTTATTCTGCTGGGTCAGTACATCCTGTTGATCCCTGACCAATTGGGGGTAGTCCTTCTCATAGGCGGACAGGTCTTCTTTCGTATTGCCGGCGAAAGCTTTCAGGCGGGTAATCTGTAGGTTGAGCGCCATATAGCGGGCCTTAACCCGGTCAAGGTTGGAGAGTGCGGTCGTTGGAGCCATCCTCAGAATCGTCTGGCCTTTTTTAACTTTGTCGCCTTCGTGAACCAGCACCTGTGCTATTATCCCGCCTTCAAGATGCTGTACCGGTTTGACACTCGAGGCGGGCAGGATTTCGCCGCGGGCAATACTGGTTTCATTCAATGTGGTCACACTTGCCCAGGTGATCATGCCGAACAGGAACAGGGCAATAATGCCCACGGTCGAAACCACAGCCTGTGGCGGTCCGGATTCCTCAAGCAGGATGGCACGGGACAGGAAGCGGGTGTAATAGCTGACCGGCTTTGTTTTTACCTGTCGGGTAACGTCCGCTGTTTTCTCTATTATTTTCCCTATTCGGGTGGTATTTTTTGCAACCGGAGGATAAGTTTCTTCCCGCGTTATTCTGGTGTCATTATTGGATAAATTGTCACTATTCATGATTTTTCTCTATATATCCGGAAAGATATCTGCCGGTGTCCCGAATTGAATTACCCGGCCATCTCTCAATACCAGAACCTTGTCGGCCATTTTTATGTGGCTCGGGCGGTGTGATACCATCAGGATTGTCGCCTTGCCTTTCATCGATAGCAGCGATTTCATAAAGGCGGTATCGCCGGCAAAATCCAGAGTTTTGGCGGGCTCATCAAGAATTAATATCGGGGATTTCTTTAAATAAGCCCGGGCCAGGGTGATTTTCTGTTTGAAGCTTGAGGGCAGGCTTTGAATGGATTGATCACCAATGCGGGTCTCAATCCCGTGGATCAGTCCGGCAATATCATCCATAACGTTGGCTTGCCGACAGGCTTCAGACAGGTCTTTATCCGTTGCCATTGGCTGGGAAAGCCGTAAGTTCTGGGCAATGGTTCCGTGGAAAAAATGAGATTCCTGCGGGACATAGGCAATAGCACGGCGCAGGGTAACCGGGTTGATCTGCCGGATATCCATCCCGTCCAGAATAATCTGGCCCGCCTGGGGCCGGTTCATCGCCAGAATCATTTTAAGCGCGGTTGACTTTCCCGACGCGTTGGAGCCAATGACGGCAATCATCTCTCCCGGTTTGACTTCGAATGAGGCCCCTAACAGCGCTGGCTCGCTATTGGGTTGATAGCGAAAGCTGACCTGATTCATGATGATATGGCCGAAGAATTCCCTTTCTGCGAGATTTGACGGGCTTGGATCATCTTCTGCGGTTATTTTCATCAGCAGGTTAATCTGTTTTACGCTGCTGATGGTCTGTTCAAGCCGGGTTAGTGTCAGGAATAGGCTTTGCAGGGGTGACAATACCCGCCAGACCAGCGTCATGCTGGCGATCAGGCCACCAATTGTCATGCTGCCATCAAGGATTTTAAGCACCCCGAAGCCCATCGTCGCCACTCCGGCTCCGAGCATAATTGCCTGAGCCAGACTTTGCATCAACAGGGAAATCTGGGCGGTTTTAAAATTGGCATAGGCAGCATCGGCGGACAGGTTGCGGAAACGGTTGAGCCAGGTCTGCTCCGACGCGGTCTGTTTTATCGTCCGCAGATTGGACATGCTTTCGACGAGGAAGGCATGTCTTTCGGTCTTTTTATTACCGGCAGCTATTACATTGCGTTTCATTGACGGCAGCAGGATAAAGGCAATCAGTCCGAAAACTCCCATCATTGCAATCGGAATAAAGGCCAGTGTGCCGCCCAGAATGGCAATGATAGTCAGGAAAATAACCACAAAGGGAAGCTCAAGGATAATATTTACCAGCGTTCCGGAAAATAACCCTTTGATGGCGTCAAATTCTTTCAATCGGGAAATCTGGTGCCCAATCGGTGATGATTCGGTCATCGACGGCGGCAGCGACAACAGTCTGTGAAAAGTCTGGGTAGTGACAATATTTTCCACCCGCGCGCCGAGGTAGGCAACGAATCTCGACCGGACTATCCGCAGCAGGATTTCACAGAAAATGGCAAATATTATTCCCCCCGCCAGATAGGCCAGCGTCATGACGGATTTTGACGGAATCACCTGATCATATATAGACATCATAAACAGCGGCACCAGCAGGGCAAAAATATTCAGGATCAGGGTCATGATAAAAAGTTGCTTGATGGTAGTTTTAAAACGCCCCAGCAAGTCGCCAACCCAGTTTTCCCGGGGTCTCTCCTTTTGTTTCTTGTTGGTCTGGCTGGAATATTCAGAAGATATAAAGTAGGCCGTCCCGGTTATTGCCGTGTCTATGAGAATTTTTTCAACCTGATCCCGACTGTCAAATACCCTGATGCCGCTTGTCTCCCTGGACAGAACGACCATCGGCTGGCCCTTCCGGTCCGTAAAAACGCACGGGAACAGCCGTTCATCAATTTGTGACAGGCGGGCCGGAGATTGAACTGTCTTGTAATGCAGATGAGCCAGGGTATTCCTGAATTCTGTCAGGTCAAGGCTGTCGGCAAAATGGGGCAGGGCTTCAAATATTCCCCTTATATTTCCGCGCCATCCAAGCGCATCGAGCAAGGGAAGCAGGCATGATGCAAAGGGGGATTTAGCATTGAAGGAGCCTATTTTGCCGGTTTTTACCGCCTCTATCATCCGTGCAGAATCAGAAGGGGAAAGGGTTACCCCTTCCCGGATACGGCTTTCAAGACCATCAATCAGTTCCCGCGCCGGGCCTTTTGCCATTACGTGTTCCTCCCCTTTTTCGGGTCAGGCACGGGATTACTTTTTCCCCGGATGTTATCGAG
>JAADGA010000019.1 GCA_013152615.1 Alphaproteobacteria bacterium | reverse complement strand
CCCCATCTCTTAAAAAAACAGGCCACCCAAAAACCCCATCCGGTTACACACCACCCCCGAAGGCCAGAGGCCTGAGGCAAGGCCGACCGGCCGCCCGGAGCTTTAGCGTAGGCGGGGGAGCGAGGCGACGAGCGGGGGAGTATCCCCCATTTCTTAAAAGGAGAAAGGCTACCATATAACCCCTCTCCGAACAGACTCAGACTCCGAAGCCCGCAGGGCTGAGGCAAGGCCGACCGGCCGCCCGAGCTAATGCGAGGCGGGGGAGCGTGCGCGCGGGGGTGGAACCCCCACTAATAAATCCGCGCGGACGCGCTGGCCTCAGGCGGCGAGGCCGATGATTTCTGCGCGGGCCATCAATGTGTCGAGATAGGCGTTGAAGGCGGCATGAAAGGCCTTGTCTTCAAGATACTGGATAATATGAGTTTCCACCAGGGCGTAGGGTAAAATCCTGTCGGTCTTCTTATCAGTGAACCGCGCCTGATGCTGGTCATAATAGCGCTGACAGGTTGCCGCATCGGCCTCGGGCGTGGTAATGATTCTGTCGAGAAGCTGGCGGATAACGCCCTCACTCTGTTGCTCATCCAGTGCATTGATTTCCGGCGCGGTAATAATCTCCTGCTCCACGGCCTCCGCCAGCAAAAGATGTCTGACCACCAGCGCGCGGGCGGCATCAAGCCGGGCGGCATCAATATCCGGTGCCGGATGATTGATCATCTCCGCATGAACTTCATCATCAGTGATTTCGCGCTTATTGACAAACACCGGCATCAATAGCCCTTTCCGCGCCGCCGGACGATCTGATATCCGGGCCGCCACAGATACTTTACCGGCGCGCTCAGCATATGAACCAGACGGGTAAAGGGGAAAATCAGGAAGATGGTCAGGCCCAGAAATATATGGGCCTTGAATACCCATGATTCATTAACAATATACCCCGCGGCGCCACTCTGGAAAGTGACAATATGCTGCGCCCAGTTGGCCAGCGCGACCATTGATGATCCGTCCAGATGCTGGGCGGAGAAAAAGATCGTGGTCAGGCCCAGAATCAACTGGATATAGAGCAGCCATAACAGCAGAATATCGGAAAATTTAGATGTCGCCCGGATACGCTTGTCAGTCATCCGCCGGACGAGAAGCATGGTCAGGCCGATAAAGGTAATCCCCCCCAATATGCCGCCACCAATCATCGCCAGAATCTGTTTATGCGGGGTGGTGATCACCAGGTGATAGACGCCTTCCGGGGTGAGCAGGCCAACCAGATGGGTAAAAAACAACAGGATAATGCCGATATGAAACAGGTTGCTGCCGACGCGCATGCCCTTGCCGCGCAGCAGTTGGCTGGAGCTGGTTTTCCAGCTGTATTGATCGCGGTCATAGCGCAGGATTGACCCCAGGACCAGCACACTGACAGCGATATAGGGATAGATTCCAAAGACCATATTATAAAAAAATGATGGTGTCGTTTCTGGCATCTTACTGGCCTCCGTTTATATTTTCATGAACGATAGTCTGTAACGCTTCTGTCGCATTGGGAAAAGCATTACAGTCGGCACAATCATCCGGTTTCAGGTCATCATTGTCAAAGGCCCCGGCTTCTGCCCACTCCGCATCAAGCTCATCATTGCTGATGCTTTCCAGCGGTTCCAGACGCAGTTTCTCCATCATCGCCCGGTCGGGTTTTACTTTCGACAGTGCCGCCAGCGCGTCAAAGACAACGGCATAGGAGCTTTGACGCTTGTTAAGCTTGACCCCGATCGCGGCAATCACGTTAATCGGATCGCCGAGAAATTCCAGAGCCTCATCAGGTGGACACAGGGACAGATATTCCAGAAACAGCGGCAGATAATCCGGCAGATCGCCGGAGCTGACATATAACCCTTTGGTAGCATAGGTTTCGGCCAGATTTACCATCGCCTGACCCCGGTCGCGGCTTTCGCCGTGAATATGCTCAAACAATTGCAGGCAATGGCCCCGGCCGCGGTCAAACAGCTCGACATAATTTTCCTGAAGTTCATAAATATCCCGCGATCCGAGGTCCCGGGTAAAGGCGGCAATTTTTTTCAGGTGACGCCCGGGTAACAATTTTTCAGCCTCCAGAACCGTTACCAGTTCATCCAGATGGCTGATCATCTCCACCTCGGGATAGGACAGCAAAAGCCCCAGTATTTTAAAGGTTTTCATTGGCCCGGCTTCCTGATCTTGCCGCTCATGGTATTTTTATGAGTGGGCGTGCCAAACAGATTTATCCGGGTTTGACCATCGTCGCCGCAGCCATTGCCAAAGCTGAAACCACAGGCCGACCGGTTTTCAAAGGCAATTTCATTATCAAACACGGTCTTGCCGGCATATTCCCGGTGGTTGGTCGGAATGACAAAACGATCCTCATAATTGGCCAGAGCCATAACCCGGTACATGTCATCAAGGGTATTTTCATCCAGACCAACTCTGGTCAGAATGTCGGTATTGCTAACCCCCTCGACGGTTTTACCGCGCATGAATTCGCGCATGGCGATCATCCTTTCCAGCGCCTGAACTACTGGTTCCTCCTTGCCTCCGGTCAGCATATTTGCCAGATATTTTACCGGAATTCTGAGATCCCTGACGTCCGGGATAACCCCGTCCCCTGCCATTCTGCCGTCTTCAAAAGCCGACTGGATCGGTGACAGCGGCGGCACATACCACACCATCGGCAGGGTGCGATATTCCGGATGCAGCGGGAAGGCAATCTTCCACTCCATCGCCATTTTATAGACCGGAGAATCTTTCGCCGCCTGAAGCCAGCTGTCCGGCACGCCGTCTTTTCTGGCCTGGGCAATAACTTCCGGATCATTGGGATCAAGGAAAATATCACATTGGGCCTGATAGAGGTCCTCGACATCCTCGGCACTGGCGGCCTCTTCAATCCGGTCGGCATCATACAACACCACCCCGAGATAACGAATCCGGCCAACACAGGTTTCGGAACAGACGGTCGGGTCCCCGGCCTCAATCCGTGGATAGCAGAAGGTACATTTTTCCGACTTGCCGCTTTCCCAGTTAAAATAGATTTTCTTGTAGGGACAGGCACTGACACACATGCGCCAGCCCCGGCATTTTTCCTGATCAATCAGCACAATACCGTCTTCTTCGCGCTTGTAAATCGCGCCGCTCGGGCACGCCGCGACACAGGCCGGATTGAGGCAATGCTCACACAGGCGCGGCAGATACATCATGAAGGTATTTTCAAACTGGCCGTAAATTTCCTTTTCCATCTGGCGGAAATTATAATCCTGTGACCGTTTGGAAAATTCACCGCCGAGGATTTCTTCCCAGTTGGGTCCCCATTCGGCTTTTTCCATAATCTCGCCGGTGAGGGCGGAATGCATCCGTGCTGTCGGCGGGGTTTTTACTTCCGGTGCTTTCTGAAGCCGGTCATATTCAAAGGTGAACGGCTCATAATAATCATCAATTTCCGGCAGGTCGGGATTGGCGAATAATTTAGCCAGCACCCGGAATTTACCGCCGATTTTGGGCCGCAACTTGCCATTGCCAAGGCGCATCCAGCCGCCATTCCATTTATTCTGGTTTTCCCAGTCGCGGGGATAGCCGACCCCGGGCTTGGTCTCTACATTGTTAAACCAGGCATATTCAACCCCGGCACGCGATGTCCACACATTCTTGCAGGTAACCGAACAGGTGTGACAGCCAATACATTTATCCAAATTCAGGACCATGCCAATCTGAGCGCGAATTTTCATTATACCTGCTCCCCTGAATCAGTCGTATCGTCAGTTGCCGGATCATAATTACCCGAGACCCCGTCTGCCGGCTCATCCATCCACTCCGGTTTATCCATCTTGCGACAGATAACAAATTCATCCCGGTTGGAGCCGACGGTGCCGTAATAATTAAAGCCATAGGATAACTGGGCGTAGCCGCCGATCATATGGGTCGGTTTGACCACGGTACGGGTCACCGAATTATGAATGCCGCCGCGCTTGCCGGTCACGGTGGAGCATGGCGTGTTGAGGATTTTTTCCTGAGCATGATACATCATACACATGCCTTCATTAACCCGCTGCGAGACCACGGCCCGGCAGGCAATGGCACCGTTGACATTGTAAAACTCAACCCAGTCATTATCCTCGACCCCGATCTTGGCGGCGTCAATTTCACTGATCCAGACGATGGCCCCGCCACGCGACAGGGTCTGCATCAGCAGATTTTCCGAATAGGTACTGTGAATACCCCATTTCTGGTGGGGGGTAATCCAGTTGAGGGCAATCTGTGGCTTGCCGTTGGCTTTTTTGTCGATAATCGGGGCAATGGTTTTGGTGTTGATTGGCGGTTTATAGACACAGAAGCCCTCACCAAAGTCGCGCATCCAGCTATGATCCTGATAAAATTGCTGACGCCCGGTGAGCGTGCGCCACGGAATCAGTTCATGAACATTGGTATAGCCGGCATTGTAACTGACATGCTCATCTTCAAGCCCGGACCATGTCGGTGATGAAATAATTTTACGCGGCTGGGCCTGAACATCACGAAAGCGGATTTTCTCATCCTCTTTCGGCAGCGCCAGATGTTTATGATCCCGCCCGGTGATTTTTTCCAGCGCCCCCCAGGCCTTGACCGCCACCTCGCCATTGGTTTCCGGCGCCAGTGACAGGATAACCTCGGTTGCATCAATATCAGTCTCAATCCGCGGCATGCCTCTGGACACGCCGTCGCCGGTGACCACCCGGTTCAGTTCGCCGAGAAATTTATATTCGGTCTCGGTATTCCAGCTGATGCCCTTGCCGCCATTGCCGATTTTGGCCAGCAGTGGCCCCAGTGCGGTATATTTGCGGTAGGTATCGGGGAAATTGCGCACCACATCGATATAAGCCGGCATGGTTTTTCCGGGGATCATCTCAATCTCGCCCTTGTTCCATTCCCGAACCTCCAGCCCCTGTGCCAGTTCCGCCGGGGTATCATGCAAAATAGGCAGCGCGACAACATCGGTTTCCTCACCGAGATGCCCCGGGCATAATTCAGAAAATTTCTCGGCAATGCCCTTGTAAATGTCCCAGTCACTGCGGGATTCCCACGCCGGATCAACCGCCCGGCTTAAGGGATGAATGAACGGGTGCATGTCCGAGGTGTTCAGGTCGTTCTTCTCATACCAGGTCGCCGCCGGCAGCACGATGTCGGAATAAAGACAGGTGGTTGACATACGAAAATCGAGCGTCACCACCAGATCAAGCTTGCCTTCCGGGGCGGTGTCATGCCACACAACCTCACTGGGTTTTTTTATGCCGAGCGCACCAATATCCTCCCCCAGTACGCCATTCTGGGCACCGAGCAGATGTTTCAGCATATATTCATGGCCCTTGCCGCTGGAACCAAGGATGTTGGAGCGCCAGATAAACATGTTGCGCGGGAAATTCTTTGGATTATCCGGGTCTTCACACGACATCCGCAGCGAGCCGTCTTTCAGCCGCCCGGTGATATATTCTGCGGTGCTGAGGCCTGCGGCTTTGGCCTTTTTCGTGATCTCAAGCGGATTTTCCTCAAGTTGCGGTGCCGATGGCAGCCAGCCCATTCTTTCCGCGCGGACATTACAGTCAATCAGGGAATAATCCTGCCATTTCTTCTTGTCCGCCAGCGGCGAAAGAATTTCATCCACGCCGAGCTTTTCATAACGCCACTGGTTGGAGTGAGTGTAAAAGAAGCTGGTGCCATTCATATGACGCGGTGGCCGATGCCAGTCAAGGGCAAAGGCCAGCGGCTGCCAGCCGGTCTGCGGCCGCAGTTTTTCCTGACCAACATAATGGGCCCAGCCGCCACCGGATTTACCGATACAGCCGCACATCACCAGCATATTGATCACGCCACGGTAATTCATATCCATATGATACCAGTGATTGACCGCCGCACCGACGATAATCATTGACCGGCCCCGGGTTTTATCGGCGGTTTCGGCAAATTCGCGCGCCACCTGAATGACTTTTTCGCGCGGCACCCCGGTAATTTGCTCCTGCCAGGCCGGGGTATAGGGCTTGTCATCATCATAGCTCTTGGCGATGTTATCACCACCGAGACCAATGTCGACGCCATAATTTGCCGCCATCAGGTCAAAAACCGTGGCAACATATTTGTCCCCGTCCCGGGTGGCGATCCTGCGCACCGGAATATTATGAAACAGGACACTGTCATGATCGGTGGCCTGAAAAATTGGTTGCTCATGCTGCTGATTGCCAAAATAGGGAAAGCCGACCGACAATATTTCATCATGCTGCTTTACCAGCGACTTTATTGGCCAGATTTCGCTGTTATCTTCGAGGTTTTTAGCTTCCAGATTCCACCGGCCCTTTTCCCCCCAGCGTGAACCGATGGTGCCATTCGGGATCACGGTCTTGCCGGTATTGGCATCAATAACGACCGGCTTCCATTCCGGATTATTTTCCTGACCAAGGTTATTGTCAAAATCCGCCGCCCGGAGGGTCCGGCCCGCCACATGAATGCCGTCCTGTTGATCAATCATCACCAGAAACGGCATATCGGAATAAAGTCTGGTATAATCATCGAAATAATCGCTCTGGCCACTGATATGATACTCCTTGAGAATCACATGGCCCATCGCCATTGCCAGCGCACTATCAGTACCCTGACGCGGGTTGAGCCAGATATCACTGAATTTGGCAACCTCGCTATAGTCCGGAGTGACCGCAACAACCTTGGTCCCTTTATAGCGCACTTCGCTCAGGAAATGCGCATCCGGCGTCCGGGTCTGCGGCACGTTGGACCCCCAGGCAATGATATAGGATGAATTATACCAGTCGGCACTTTCCGGCACATCGGTCTGCTCACCCCATGTTTGCGGTGATGACGGCGGCAGATCGCAATACCAGTCGTAAAAGCTTAAACACACCCCGCCAATCAGCGACAGATAGCGCGCGCCGGAGGCGTAGGATACCATCGACATTGCCGGAATCGGTGAAAAGCCGACAACCCGGTCGGGGCCATAGGTTTTGGCGGTATAAATATTAGCGGCGGCAATAATCTCATTAAGTTCGTCCCACCCGGCCCGAACCATGCCGCCCAGCCCGCGAATCTGTTTGTAGGATTTAGCCTTTTCCGGGTCCTCGACAATATTGGCCCAGGCCGCCACCGGATCGGCATAGACATGCTTTGCCTGACGCCATAATTTTAACAGCCGACTGCGGATCATTGGATATTTCAGCCGGGCGGAACTATACAGATACCAGCTATAGCTCGCCCCACGGGCACAACCACGTGGTTCATGATTGGGCAGGTCATTCCGGGTCCGGGGATAATCGGTTTGCTGGGTTTCCCAGGTCACCAGACCGCCCTTGACGTAAATTTTCCAGCTGCATGAACCAGTGCAATTGACCCAGTGGGTGGAGCGGACAACCTTGTCGTGGGACCAGCGCCCGCGATAAGCCCGTTCCCAGCCGCGGTCTTCATCAGTGGTGATGCCATGCCCACCCGAAAAGGTCTCCGGGCGGGTTCTGGTAAAAAAAGTTACTTTATCCAAGAAATGGCTCATAATCTAATAATCCTCAATCAGAATTTCGGGTGGTTGTGACATCTTGGGCGTCTTACGGATTTTTTACATAAGCCCCGGGACGAAGATAAAACCACCAGTTAATCACAATGCATACCACGTAAAATATCGCAAATCCATACAACGCATATTGCGGAGTTCCGGCCTTGATCTGTTCGCCCAGCACCTTTGGAATAATAAAGGCACCATATGCCGCCACCGCAGAGGTCCAGCCAAGAACCGGACCGGCCTGCTCCTTGTCAAAAACCATGGCAATGGTACGAAACGTTGAGCCGTTACCGATACCCGTTGCCGCAAAAAGGATCAAGAACAAAATCAGGAATGGGACAAAATACTGCTGCGGGGTGGCAGAGGCATAGGCCAGTTGCATATAATAAGCCACGCCCAGAGCACAAGCAACCATAACAATGGAAATATACTGGGTTACTCTGGCACCGCCGAGCTTGTCGGCAATCATGCCGCCGATCGGCCTGATCAGGGCACCGATAAAGGGTCCTGTCCACGCAAACATCAGGGCGCTTGGACCGGCCGGATTGATGGTGTTGTGAGTCATCACCCCGTTAATTATGAGGTGCTGATAGCCGAAGATAACCTTGATCGCCAGCCCGAATGCGGCGGCAAAGCCGATGAAAGAACCAAAAGTCATGGTATAGATGACCGTCATCGCCCAGGTATGTTTGTTATTAAAGATTTTATACTGATGTTTAAGGTTGCTCCCGATCTCTCCGGGGATAAGTTTCAACAGATATACCGTCAGAATAATTACGATCGGCAGCACAATCCATTTGCTCACGCCCCATCCTGATGTCGGCAGGCCGGCTGCGGTATTAGGCAACAGCAGCCATAACCCTGCCGCTGCGGCGACGAAACCCAATATCAGCATGAAAGAGATTTTGCCAAATATCCCGATTGGATTTCCCAGACCCGGCGAGACATGTTTGGCGGTAATATTATTCATCCCGAACCAGCCGGCAAAGGCCAGCGGCACCAGAAACAGCAGCCACAGGAATCCGGCATTCTGGATATAGGTTTCGGTTCCCGCCGGGATCTTGCCAATCAGGGTTCCACTGGTATTTTTCAGGATCATGGACTTGCCGCCAAACAGACCAAAGGTCATAAACAGCGGCACCAGAATCTGCATGGTTGTTACCCCGAAATTACCAAGACCGGCATTCATGCCGAGGGAATAGCCCTGAACTTTTTTCGGATAGAAGAAACTGATATTGGACATGGAGGAGGCAAAATTACCGCCGCCCAACCCGGACAGAAACGCCAGAATCTGAAATTGCCACAGCGGCGTATTGATATCCTGCAAGGCAAATCCGGTACCAACCGCCGGAATGATCAACAAGGCCGTGGTAAAGAAAATAGTGTTGCGCCCGCCGGCAATACGAATGAAGAAGGTGCTGGGAATACGCAATGTCGCGCCGGTCAGCCCGGCAATCGCCATCAGGGTGAAAAGTTCACCCTTGGCAATATTAAAACCCAGATTCAACATCTGTACGGTGACAATGCCCCAGTAAAGCCAGACCGCAAAACCGCAGAGCAAACTGGGAATTGAAATCCACAGATTCCTGGTGGCAATGGCCTTGTCCCGGGCCTCCCATTCCGCCGGGTCTTCCGGATTCCATTGTTCTATATCTTTAGCCATAGTCTCTACTCCTTTTTTATATTATATGGAATTTATCGGCTATTCACCGCTCACACCGTCAAGTTCGGGCAGGTAACGCGGCTTGTTCAGCCCCGGCATATCCCGGCGATTCATCCGAATAATGGAAAAATGCATCCACGCAAGGGCAACACCGATCAATATCGTCAACAACATGAAGCAACTGGTCCAGACGCCGATTGTATCATTCATAATACCAAAAGAAATTGGTAAAATAAATCCGCCCAGCCCGCCAATCAGGCCGACAACCCCGCCGACTGCCCCGACGTGCCCCGGATAATAAACCGGGATATGTTTGTAAACCGCCGCCTTGCCCAGTGACATGAAAAAACCCAGCACAATAGTCAGGGAAACAAACAGCCACAGGGGAATGGTAATATTGAAATTAATCGGCCCGTTTATTCCGGCCACGGTATAATCCGTTGCCGGATAGGACAGGATGAAGGTAGCGACAAGCGCCACGCTGAATGTCCAGTACATTACCCGGCGCGCGCCGATCCTGTCTGACAGCCACCCGCCGAGCGCCCGGAAAATACTGCCGGGCAACGCATAGGCCGCCGCCAGCATCCCGGCGGTCCCCAAATCAAGGCCATGGGCCCCGACATAATAGCGCGGCAGCCACAGGGCCAGCGCGACAAAGCCACCGAAAACAAAGAAATAATACAGCGAGAACCG
>JAADGA010000018.1:9981-11143 GCA_013152615.1 Alphaproteobacteria bacterium | reverse complement strand
GGTTACCCGGGAATTTGGTGCCGAGGTTATCGCGCCGGAGCGGATCATGTCGGTCACGGCTGATGTCCTGTCGCCGTGCGCGCTCGGCGCGGTGATTAATGACCAGACGATTGATCAGATTAAGGCCGGGATCATTGCCGGGTCCGCCAATAATCAACTGGCCCGGGATGAACACGGGCTGGCACTGAGGGAGCGGGACATACTTTACGCCCCGGATTATGTCATTAATGCCGGTGGCATCATCAATGTGGCGGCGGAAACCCGCGGGGCCTATGATGTTGACTGGGTCAATGCCAAGGTTGAAAAGATATATGATACCCTGACGGTTATTTTTGACCGCTCGGTGGCGGAACGGCGGCCAACCAACCGGATTGCCGATGAACTGGCCAATGAAATCATTGAAAAGGCCCGGCTTAAGCAGGCTTGATCCGGGCGAGCAGGGCGGCAAATAACGGACTGTTTTTATTATTCAGCTCCAGAATGATATCATAATGATTGCAGGCGGGCATGTCGACAAAACCGGCGATATTTCCGGCCTGTTGCCACGCCGCCATATAGTCCCGGGTCTGACGTTTGAATTCGCCGGTTTCATGGCCGCCAAAGCTGAAAATCACCGGACATGAAGCGGCCGGGATGTGAAATAGCGGGCTTAGGGCAACGGCGTCTGCGGCGGTCATGCCGAGCGGTTGATTGATATAAATATCAACAAGGGGACGCAGATCAAATATGCCGCTGATGATGGCCGCCGCTTTAATCAGGCAATGATCATAGCCTGCTTTTATCCAGTCCATATTCAGGATTTCCGCCACCAGATGACCACCGGCGGAATGCCCCGACAGGGTGATATTTTCAGGATCACCACCATAGTGATCAATGTTATCCGCGATCCACAGCATACCGCGCCGGACCTGTTCAACGATTTGATGGAGGGTGGCCCCGGGGGCCAGAGTATAATCCAGAGCGATAAATATGATAGTGTGATCAAGAAAGTTCGGCGCGGCGAAGCTGCTTTCCGCCTTTGACATCTCCTGCCAGTAGCCGCCGTGGATAAAGACATGAACCGGAAACGGGCCGGTGCCGTCCGGCACGAATATATCAAGCGCGGATCGCGGCTCAGGCCCGTATTTTATATCGCAGTGACTGTTTCCGGAAAGCCTTTCAC
>JAADGA010000018.1:0-9956 GCA_013152615.1 Alphaproteobacteria bacterium | reverse complement strand
TCATAGGCCCGGAGATAGACCCCGACATCATCAATGCAGGAGCTTGGCGAATATTCTCTGGTCAATATTTCCCTGTCCATGCTATGCAGTTTTACATAGGCTGATGATATGAGCAACAGAAAGAAAATATATGGCAAAGCTTACCCGTGATTTTTTTCTTGACCTTGATCGTCTGGATGCGCTGGCACCGTTTCGTGATGAATTTTATCTGCCGGACGGTTTGATCTATCTTGACGGTAATTCTCTGGGCGCACTGCCCCGGGTGGCGGCGGCCCGCGCCCGCGATGTGGTTGAGCGCGAATGGGGGCGGGACCTGATTACCAGCTGGAACCGTAATGGCTGGTTTCAACTGGCGGCAAGGCTCGGCGATAAAATTGCCGGGCTGATCGGCGCGGAACATGGCGAGGTCATGGTCTGTGACGCCACCGGCATCAATCTGTACAAGCTGCTGTCGATGGCGCTCGACATGCGCCCTGACCGGAAGACCATCATCATGGAGGGCAGTAATTTCCCCACTGACGCTTATATGGCTCAGGGCTTAATTCGCCAGTTGAATCGGGGCCATCAGATAGAATTTGTCGAAATCGACACTGTTCTGGAAAAGATTACCGAAGATGTCGCGGTTGTTGCCCTGACCGAGGTTCATTACAAGACCGGCCATCTGCTTGATATGAAACTGATAACCCGCAGGGCCCACGAGGTCGGCGCACTGGTAATCTGGGACCTGTGTCACAGCGCCGGGGCATTGCCGGTGGATTTAAACGGCTGTCAGGCGGATTTTGCCCTTGGCTGCGGCTATAAATATCTCAATGGCGGCCCGGGCGCTCCGGCCTTTATCTATGTCGCCCGCCGTCATCAGGGCCGGGCCGTGCAGCCGCTGACCGGCTGGTGGAGCCATGCCGCGCCCTTTGCTTTTGAGCGGGATTACCGCCCCGCAGCCAATATATGGCAAACAGCGACCGGCACCCAGCCGATCTTGTCGCTGGCCGTTCTTGAATGCGGGCTTGATATTCTGTGCCGGGCGAATATGGCTGATATTCGCCGGAAATCGCTGAATTTATGTGATTATTTTATTGATCTCATGGAAATATATTGTGCTGATTTCGGCTTCACCTGTGTCACCCCGCGGGAGCGGCAATGTCGCGGCAGTCAGGTTGCTTTCAGCCACGCGCACGGTTTTGCCGTCATGCAGGCCCTGATCGGGCAGAATATTATTGGTGATTTTCGGGCGCCGGATATTGTCCGCTTTGGCCTCACCCCGCTTTACAGCCGTTACGTCGATGTCTGGGACGCGGTTATCGGCCTGAAAAATATCATGGAACAGGGGGCATGGAAAAATCCGGAATATCACAGGGTGACTACGGTAACCTGAGCAGCGGCGGTTGCGCGACTGGATTGATAAAAATTAAAAAATTCATTTGACGGCATGGCTGAAATAGATTTTTCTGTGCGCGGGCTAATTATGGCAAGCAAGTGCCGGGTGGCAAATATAGTGGAGAGAGTCAACAAATGAGAATACCAAATCTGCATCACATCAGGACCGGAGCGCTGCTGCTCGGCAGTCTGATGTTTTTCGGCCCGGTGGCACAGGCGAAGCCACTGGCGACCCCGATCAAACATATCGTGGTCATCTTTCAGGAAAATGTCTCCTTTGACCATTATTTTGCTACCTATCCAGAGGCCACCAACCCGCCGGGCAAGCCGCGTTTTGTCGCCGCCCCCGGCACGCCGTCGGTCAATGGCCTCACCGGTTATCTGCGCAACCATAATCCGAACAAGGCCAACCCCTTCCGTCTTGACCGGCTGCAGGCGGCAACCTGTGATATGAATCATGAATATGCCGCCGAACAGCGGGCCTTCAATGCCGGGCTGATGGATCGCTTTGTCGAGGAAACCGGGGCCAGCTATGGCGGCTGTAAACCGGCTGAGGTAATGGGTTATTTCGACGGTAATATCGTTACTGCGTTATGGAATTATGCCCAGTATTACGCCATGAGCGACAATTCCTTCGGCACCACTTTCGGGCCGTCAACGGTCGGTGCGCTTAATCTGGTCGCGGGACAGACCCACGGGGCCACGCCGGCCAATCTGCCGAATGAGGTTGCGAACGGCACGGTGATTGCCGATCCCAACCCGACCTATGACGACTGTTCGTCAACCTACCGGCAGACCGTGGCCATGCGCGGGACCAATGTCGGCAACCTGCTCAATAAGGCACAGGTTAGCTGGGGCTGGTTTCAGGGCGGGTTTCGGCCAACGTCGCGCCTTAATGGCAAGGCGGTTTGCGGGGCGAAGAGCGTCAATATTTCCGGCCAGAAAATCCCCGATTACAGTACGCATCATGAACCGTTTCAATATTACGCATCAACCGCCAACCCCCATCATCTGGCGCCAACGACGGTCGCCATGATCGGTCGCAGTGACCGGGCCAATCACCAGTATGACCTGCGGGATTTCTGGGCGGCGGCGGCGGCGGGCAATATGCCGGCGGTAAGCTTCCTCAAGGCCAAAATGTATCAGGACGGCCATGCCGGTTATTCCAATCCGCTTGATGAGCAGGCTTTTCTGGTTCAGACCCTGAACCGGCTCCAGCGCCTGCCCGAGTGGAAGAGTACCGCCGTGATCATCGCCTATGATGATTCCGACGGCTGGTATGATCATGTGCTTGGCCCGATTGTCAATCAGTCCAACGATCCGAAATATGATGCCCTGAGTGGTCCCGGTGCCTGTGGCAAGGCGGCTGCCGGTGCCTATCTCGACCGCTGTGGTTATGGTCCGCGTCTGCCGTTATTGGTGGTCTCGCCATGGGCCCGGCAGAATTTTGTCGATCACAGTGTCACCGATCAAACCTCTATCCTGCGCTTTATTGAGGATAACTGGCATTTGGGTCGCCTCGGCAATCAATCCTTTGACGCCAAAGCCGGTTCCTTGCTGAATATGTTCGATTTTAGCGGCAAGGCACATGTGCGCAGGCTGTTTCTCGACCCTGCTACCGGGCTGAAAACACCGTAAATTCAGGCTATCTCAGGGCAGGGGAAGCTTGGTTGTGTGCTTGACGGCGGTCATGGCAATGGTGGAGCTTATTTCCTGTACCCCCTCGATCCGGGACAGGTGATGCCACCATAAATCCTCATATTCCTGAATATCTTTCACCATGATTTTCAGCAGGAAATCGACATTGCCCATCAGGGTATAACATTCGACAATCTGGGGAATATCCCGGATGATTTCGATGAAGTTTGGCAGCCTGCGACCATGGGCGGTCATCTTGACCTGGGCGAACAGAATAACATCCAGACCAATCTTCTTGGGGTCAAGCAGGGCGACCCGGTTTTTGATGATGCCATTGTCCTGCAGGCGCTGAATCCGGCGCCAGCAAACGGATTTTGACGAGCCGATTTTTTCGGCAATTTCCGCTACCGCCAGCATGGCATCCTCCTGCAGCAGGTTCAGTATTTTCCTGTCTAAAAGTTCCATACTGGTAAAATATCCCTATAAATATATGTATTCCAAAAAATCATCCCGTTTTTATACTGTATTTTGGGATAAATGGGAAGAAATTCCGCCTTTATAGTGTTAAAATATCCACATAAGGAGAGTGATATGGTTCCAAATAGCGGGATAAATCTTGATGTGCCGGCCCCGCGTCACCGGCCCGGGGAAGCCCCCGAATTTGATAATCTTGACATTCCCAATGCCGGGACGGTGCCAAAGCCCGATATCATGGCGGACCCCAGAGAAATGTTCGGCTATGCCAACACCCTGATCCGGGTGCTGAATATGAAGCATCAGGCGGTTGGTGAGTGGGATCCGCAATTATCCGCTGATGATCTGCGCACGGGCTTGAGGGACATGCTGACCACCCGGCTCTATGATGACCGGATGCAGACTATGCAGCGGGTCGGCAAGATGTCTTTTTACATGAAATCACGTGGCGAGGAGGCGGTCGCGGTCGCACAGGCGATGGCGCTTGACAAAAAAGACATGCTGTTTCCGTCCTATCGCCAGCAGGGGTTGCTGATTTCGCGCGGTCGCGATTTGCTTGACATGATGAACCACTGCCTGTCCAATTCGCGGGATAACTGCAAGGGCCGCCAGTTACCGATCATGTATACCTGGCGGCAGGGTAATTTCTTTTCGATATCCGGCAATCTCGGCACCCAGTTCTGTCAGGCGGTGGGCTGGGCGCTGGCGTCTGCCTACAAGGGTGAGGATGCCATCGCCGCGACCTGGATTGGTGAAGGGACGACGGCTGAGTCAGATTTTCATCACGGCATGACCTTTGCCGCGGTTTATAATGCGCCGGTTTTGCTTAACGTAGTCAATAATCAATGGGCGATTTCAAGTTTTCAGGGCATTGCCGGTGGTGAGAAGGCGACTTTTGCCGCGCGCGGCTTTGGCTACGGCATGCCGGGGCTCAGGGTTGACGGCAATGATTTTCTGGCGGTTTATGCGGTGACAAAATGGGCGGCTGACCGGGCGCGTGCCGGTGGTGGCCCGACCTTGATCGAGCATTTCACCTATCGCGCCGATGCCCATTCCACCAGTGACGACCCGTCGAAATACCGGCCCGAACATGAACCGGAGGCCTGGCCGCTGGGTGATCCGGTTGACAGATTAAAAAATCATCTGATCGACCTTGGCGAATGGTCCGATGAGCGTCATGATCAGGCCATTGCCGAGATCACCGCGATGGTGACCGCAAAATACAAGGAGGCCGAATCCTACGGCACCCTGAATTCCGGTGCCCGGCCAGAGGTCAGCAGCATGTTTGAAGATGTGTTCGCCACCCAGCCCGATAATCTGCGCCGCCAGCGTCAGCAACTGGGGGTATGACATGGTGAAGATGACAATGGTACAGGCGATCAATTCGGCACAGGATGTGATGCTGGAGAAAGATAACTCCGTCGTGGTGTTTGGCGAGGATGCCGGTTATTTCGGCGGCGTGTTCAACTGTACCGAGGGCCTGCAGAAAAAATACGGCAAGCAGCGGGTTTTTGATACTCCAATTGCCGAAGGTGGCATTATTGCGCTCGCCATCGGCATGGGGGTCAACGACATGCGGCCGATTACGGAAATTCAGTTCTCGGATTATATTTATCCGGCCTTTGACCAGATCGTGTCGGAAGCCTCGCGGCTGCGCTATCGCTCCGGCGGCGAATATTGGGCGCCGATTACCATCCGCACCCCGTGCGGCGGCGGTATTCGCGGCGGCCAGACCCATTCCCAAAGCCCGGAAGGCATTTTCACCCATGTTTCGGGCATTAAAACCATCATGCCGTCCAATCCCTATGACGCCAAGGGATTGCTGATCAGTGCGGTCGAAGATGATGATCCGGTGGTGTTTTTTGAACCCAAGCGGCTCTATAACGGCCCGTTTGCCGGTGATCCGACGCAGCCGCCCCAGTCATGGGACAGCCATAAAAAGGGTGAGGTACCGGCAGGCTATTATACCATTCCGATCGGCAAGGCCGAAACCGTGCGTGCGGGCAGTGACCTGACCATTATCACTTACGGCACCATGGTTCATGTGTCGCTCGCCGCCGCCGAACTGTCGGGATATAATGTCGAGGTCATCGACCTGCGTACCCTGATCCCGCTTGATATTGATCATATCGCGGCGTCTGTCTGTCGTACCGGTCGCTGTGTCGTGGTCCATGAAGCGACCAAAACCGGCGGCTTTGGTGCGGAAATCCTGTCACAGATTCAGGAGGAATGTTTCTGGAAACTGGAAGCGCCGATCACGCGTGTTGCCGGTTGGGATATTCCTTACCCCCATGCGTTTGAGTGGGAATATTTCCCCGGGCAGGGCCGGGTTCTGGCGGCAATCAAGCTGGTGATGGAGGGATAAAGCATGGCGCAATATGATTTCAAACTGCCCGATCTGGGCGAGGGTATTGTCGAGGCGGAAATCGCCGCTCTTCATGTCCATGTCGGCGATAATATTCTGGAAGATCAGCCGTTGATTGATATGATGACCGACAAGGCGACGGTTGAAATTCCAAGCCCGGTTACGGGGACGGTGCTCACCATCAGCGGCACCCCCGGGGATATGGTCCGGGTTGGCTCGGTGATGGTGACGTTTGCGGTTGGCGGGGCGGGTAATGTTGAAAAGACTGATATAGCTGAAAAGAGTGAGCCGGTTGTGGCGACAGCCCCGGTCAACCCGGCTCCTGTTACTGAAATTACCGGGCATATAATTACCGAACATATAATTACCGCTCCGGCAGGCGGCAAGCCGCTGGCCTCACCGGCGGTCAGACGGCGGGCGCTGGAGGAAGATATTGATCTGTCCCGGGTCGCGGGCAGCGGGCCTGCGGGCCGGATCAGTCACCGGGACCTGGATGATTTTATTGCTGCGGGCGGGCGCATTGGCGTAGCGCTAAAACAGAAACGCAACGCAATCGAGGAAATTCCGGTCATTGGCATCCGGCGCAAGATTGCCGAACGGATGGAGTTGAGCAAGCGCAGCATCCCGCATTATTCCTATGTCGAGGAAGTCGATGTCAGCGAAGTTGAAAAACTGCGGCGTTTTCTCAATGACAACCGCACCGAAGATCAGCCAAAACTGTCGATCCTGCCGTTGATCATGCTGGCAACGGTCAAGGCCATGGAGAAATTCCCCGAATGTAACAGCCATTATGATCCGGACCATAGTCTGGTCAGGCGCTTTTCCGGCGTCCATCTTGGCATCGCGACCCAGACTCCGAACGGTCTGATGGTGCCGGTGGTCAGCCATGCGGAGGTGCGCGATATATGGGATATGGCCGCCGAAATGCAGCGGGTCACGGCGGCGGGGCGGACAGGAAAGGCAACGCGCGACGAGCTCACCGGTTCCACCGTCACCATTACCAGTCTGGGTCCGATCGGCGGCATTGTGACCACGCCGGTGATCAATTACCCCGAAGTCTGTATCATCGGAGTCAATAAAATTGTTGCCCGCGCGATGGTGATCAACGGCAATGATATTCAGATCCGCCAGATGATGAATCTGTCATCGTCCTTTGATCACCGGGTGGTTGACGGTTATGTCGCGGCCGAACTTATTCAATATATCAAGGGGTTGCTGGAGCAGCCCGCAACGTTGTTTATGTAAAGAGATGGTTATGAAATGTAAATTATTGGTGATCGGGGCCGGACCCGGCGGTTATGTCGCCGCCATTCGGGCCGGTCAGCTCGGGATTGATACCATTATTGTCGAGGCCGGGCGGGTCGGCGGCACCTGTCTGATCCGGGGCTGTATCCCGTCAAAGGCGCTGATTCATGCCGCCAGCAGATATGAACAGATTTCTGCCTGTGCCGATGATGACCATCTTGGCATTTCGCTCACACAGAAACCCCGGCTTGATTACGCGAAAACCAGCGCGTGGAAAGAGGCTATTGTTGACCGGCTGAATGGCGGTGTCGACAGCCTGCTGAAAAAAGCACAGGTAAAAAAGATCACGGGCTGGGCCAAATTCAGGGACGCGAAAACCTGCGATGTCGAAACCGAAACCGGCATGCTGACGATCACGGCGGATCATGTAATTCTGGCCACTGGCGCGCAACCGGTTGACGTGCCGTTTCTGCCCTTCGGCGGTGATATTATATCGTCAACCGAGGCGCTTGCTCTGACCGAAGTTCCGGAAAAACTGGTGGTGGTCGGGGCGGGCTATATTGGCCTTGAACTCGGCATTGCCTTCAGCAAATTTGGCGCAAAGGTGACTTTTATTGAGGCCGATAGCCGCATTCTCGCAAGTTACGACCGGGAGCTGACCGCACCGGTGGCCCAGTGGCTGGAAAAACATGATGTTACCGTCCATCTCGGCGCAACGGCGTCGGGCTGGCAGGATAACACCCTGTCCTACACTGATAAAGATGGGGGTGAGCAGACTATTGCTGCCGACAAATTGCTGGTGACCGTCGGCCGCAAACCCAATGTGACGGGCTGGGGGCTGGAGACTATGGCGGTTGATATGGCGGGGCCGTTTATCAAAATTGACCGGCACTGCCGTACCTCGATGAAAAATGTCTGGGCGATTGGTGATATTACCGGTGCGCCGATGCTGGCCCACCGGGCGTCGGCACAGGGGGAAATGGTGGCGGAACTGATTGCCGGTAAAAAACGCGAATTTGCGCCGACGGCGATTGCCGCTGTCTGCTTTACCGATCCTGAAATCATCGCGGTCGGTCGATCACGGGACGAGGCAAAGGCGGACGGGATTGACTGTATTGTCGGCAAATTCCCGCTGATCGCCAATGGCCGCGCTCTGACCATGGAAGCCAGTGACGGCTTTGTGCGGATCACGGCGCGTAAAGACAATCACGTGATCCTCGGCATCCATGCGGTCGGGCCGCATATTTCGGAATTATCCGGCGAATTCGCGCTGGCACTCGAGATGGGCGCCCGGCTAGAAGATATTGCCGGCACCATTCATGTCCATCCAACGGTGACGGAATCCTTTGGCGAGGCGGCATTATCCGCCCTTGGTGCCGCTATTCACATATAAAGCTTGACTTTGCGATCAATAACCGCCAAACAACGCCCGAGCTAAATCATATTCCGCTTCGCAGACATGGTTAGTATGTGCCATGTTATCCCTTATGAGTTAAAGGGCCAAGTGCAATCGCGGATGTAAAACAGTGCTATGCACGAAACAACCGCGAAAGGTATATGCTATGACGCATTCAGATGCGCCATCCGGGATAGAGTCCGGTTTTGAAGTCTTTGGACTTGCCGAAACAATTTTAACCGCCGTAAAAGATGAAGGTTTTTCCACACCGACTGAAATTCAGTCCGGGGCTATTCCCGCACTGATGACGGGGCGCGACCTGATGGGTATCGCCCAGACCGGCGGCGGCAAGACCGCGGCTTTCGCGTTGCCGGTGATTAACCGCCTGTTGCAAGATTACCAGAAACCCCGGCAGAATATGCCAAAGGTCCTGATCCTCGCGCCAACCCGCGAACTTGCCATCCAGATTGAGCAGACATTTGTCGCTTTCAGCCGGGGGAGCAAGCTGCGCTGTCTGGTTGTTGCCGGTGGTCAGCCCTATCCGCCGCAAACCACCAAACTCCGGCGTGGTGTCGATATTCTGGTGGCAACGCCGGGACGGTTGATCGACCATATTGGCCGCAAAAATATAAAATTTGCCGAAACCGGGGTTTTTATCCTTGATGAGGCCGATCGCATGCTTGATATGGGTTTCATTGACGACGTCCGTGATCTCGCGCAGTCTCTGCCTGACAATCATCAGACTATCATGTTTTCCGCCACCATGAATCCCAAGGTACGGACCCTGTCAAAGGATCTGCTTAATGATCCGTTGCGTGTGGAAATTTACCAGAAAACCGCAGTTGCCGACACCATTGCTCACCGGCTGATGAATGTCAGCCGCAAGAATAAGACGCAATTGCTGGCGGAACTGCTTGGTGGGGACGGCGTTGACAAGGTGTTGGTTTTTGCCCGCACCAAAAGGGGCGCCGATGAATTATCAAAACAGCTTTATGCCAAGGGTATCCGTTCCGATGCCATCCACGGCGACAAACGCCAACGGGTGCGGGAAAAAATCCTGATGAATTTCCGCCGTGGCCGCACCAGTGTTCTGGTGGCGACCGATGTTGCGGCGCGCGGCATTGATGTTGACGGTATCAGCCATGTGATCAATTACGAACTGCCGATTGAGCCGGAAAATTATATTCACCGGGTCGGGCGCACCGGCCGCGCCTGGGCCAAAGGCATCGCCATATCCTTCTGTGACCCGAGTGATATGCGGCTGCTGGTTGGTATTGAAAAGCTGATCAAACAGCCGATTGAGGTTGATGAAGATCATGAATTTCATATTGATGTGGCCCCACATGGCAACAGCCGGGGTAACAAAGGGGGCAACAGCCGGGGCAGCAAAGGGCGGTTTTCCCGTGACAGCCGGGGCCAGGGTGGTTCCGCTGGCCGGGATAGTCGGGGCCGCAGCGGCGGTCG
>JAADGA010000017.1 GCA_013152615.1 Alphaproteobacteria bacterium | reverse complement strand
CGGGAACGGCTGTTGACATGGTTAGGCCGCTGTTGTCGCCAAAGACCGTTGAGAGGCTGGTTTTTCCTGATATGCCGGATAATTCCCCTGATGCTTCTAATGCCGGCATGGTCGGCCTGATGGCCTGGGAACGGCTGAGCGCGGCAGAAGAGGTGACCGGGGAGGTCGCCCCGTTATATTTGCGTCCCCCTGATGCGGTTGCGGCAAAAATAATAACCTATCCGTTTCAGAATCTGTGAATGACCCTGTCCTTTAACAGCGTTAAATCCGAAGCGGCAGAGATACTGTCTGAAATACAGGCGAGGTCATTCGATCAGAATAGCGAGCAGGCGTGGTCAGCGGCCGCTATTGCCGATCTGCTCCACAGCCCGGGGACGGCGGCGGTGGTGGTTCTTGATGATAGTGATCCCGCAGGGTTTCTGCTGTCACGCCGGGCGGGGCCGGAGGCTGAAATATTATCCGTCTGTGTGCTGCCGGCCTATCGCAGAAAAGCTATCGGCCATCAGGTAATACGGCATTTTCAGGCCGAGGCGAAAAGGATCGGTATCCGGGAAATATTTCTGGAGGTGGCGGAATATAATAACGCCGCTTTGGCGCTATATGGCAAAAATAATTTTGAAATTGTTGGCCGACGGCGGCATTATTATGGTAACCGGGGAGAGCGGAAGCAGGATGCCCTGATTATGAAATATCGGGTTAAATGATCCGGATTGCACCGCGGGTGGTGCGCGGAAAATATTTGGAATTAAGGAAGATAATGTGTATAGTTCTCAAAAAGGACTGAATGACGGCAGGGTAATGGATTATGGTATCAGAAATTGAGCAGATGTGTATCGCCAAAGGCATGCGGATGACCGATCAGCGCCGGGTTATTGCCAGGGTGCTGTCAGAAGCTCTGGATCATCCGGATGTCGAAGAAGTTTACCGCCGGTCGATAACGATTGATTCGCGGATCAGTATTGCCACGGTTTACCGTACCGTCCGCCTTTTTGAAGAGGCGGGAATATTGGAACGACATGATTTCCGGGTTGAGGGCGGCGAAAACCGCGCGCGGTTCGAACTGGTTACGGAAACGCATCATGATCATCTGATTGATATTGACTCGGGTGAGGTCATGGAATTTCACGATAACGAGATTGAGATATTACAGCAGCATATTGCCGAGAAACACGGCTATAGACTGGTTGATCACCGTATGGAACTATACGGCGTAAAAGTAAAATAAGGCAGAAATTCAAACTGAATGAGAGAATATTACCGAATATTCAAGGTCCTTGTGTTCTTCGCCCTGTTGCTGCCACCGACCATTATATTGAAAAAATTAAAATTTCCGGGTTATAAGGCATGGCCGCATCTGGTGCATCGTGCGTTGTGCCATGCGTTGAATGTCAAGGTAAAGACATTTGGCGCACCGCTTGAGGGGCCGCCGACGCTCTATGTCAGCAATCATGTTTCCTGGATTGACATTATGGTGCTGGGCCATGTCATCAAAGGCTGTTTCATTGCGCGCAAGGATATGATTGAATGGCCGGTCCTCGGCTATTTATCGTCTCTCCAGCGGACGATATTCATTGATCGGGAGCGTCGTGCGGACGTGGTTGACCAGAAAAAGGTAATGCAGGACCGGATGAATGATGGTGATAACCTGATCCTGTTTCCGGAGGGAACAACCTCGGACGGCGGCAGGGTGTTACCGTTTAAAAGCTCCCTGTTTGGCGTTACCGAAATTGCCATGCATTTAAAGCCGGATAATCAGGGACATATACAGGAATTGATGGTACAGCCTGTGACAATTGTCTATAAGCGCATCAACAGCCTGCCGACGATCCGGGCCAACCGGCCGTTGGTGGCGTGGTATGGTGATGCCGAAATGGGACCGCATTTAAAAGGGGTTTTGAATCTGCTGAAGATCGAGGTGGAAGTTCATTTCCATGAGCCGGTATCGCGTAATCTTTTCAAAACCCGCAAGGAATTGTCGGCCTATTGTCAGCGCACCATAGAAAACCGGTTGATTGACAGTTTGCGCGGCAGACTTGATTGAGGCGTAATGGATTGAATTAATGAGTGGCGATCGTAAAAAACTCTATATAAAAACCTATGGCTGTCAGATGAATGTCTATGACAGTGAACGGATGGTGGATGTGATGGCTCATGAAGGCTATGAGGTTACCGAAACCCCGGACGATGCCGATCTTGTGGTTCTGAACACCTGTCATATTCGGGAAAAGGCGGCGGAAAAGGTGTATTCCGATATTGGCCGACTGCGGCTGTTGACAGAAAAACGTGTCGGCAAAGGCGGCAAACCGTCGTTGCTCGCGGTTGGTGGCTGTGTTGCCCAGGCCGAAGGTGCTGAAATTCAGCGGCGCGCACCGATGGTTGATATGGTGTTCGGGCCGCAAAGCTATCACCGGTTGCCGGAAATGACCCGCAAAGCCGATAAAATCAGGCAGCAGGGCGGGCGGGCGCGTATTGTTGATACCGACCTCTCGGTCAGTGAAAAATTTGCCGTCCTGTCCGAAAAAGCGGTAAGGTCGCGCAAAACCGCCTTTCTGACTATTCAGGAGGGCTGCGATAAATTCTGCACCTATTGCGTTGTGCCCTATACCCGGGGCGGTGAATTTTCCCGTCCTTTTGAAGATGTGATGACGGATGCTGATAAATTAAATGCCGCCGGGGTAAGGGAGGTCACCTTGCTCGGCCAGAATGTCAATGCCTATCATGGCCGCTCTGACGACGGCAGGGAATGGTCGCTGGCGCGGCTGATCCGCCATCTGGCGGCAGAGACAGATTTCAAGCGGATCAGATATACCACCTCCCATCCACAGGATATGACGAGCGAACTGATTGCGGTTCACGGTGACGTCGCGGCATGTATGCCCTACCTGCATCTGCCGGTCCAGTCCGGCTCCGACCGGATTGTCAAGGCGATGAACCGCCATCATACCATCAGCTCTTATCTCAAAACCATTGACGATATTCGTACTGTTCGTCCGGATATTGCCCTGTCCGGCGATTTTATCGTTGGTTTTCCGGGCGAAAGTGATGAGGATTTTGAGCAGACCATGGCTCTGGTCCGCCGGGTCAATTATGCCCAGGCCTATTCCTTCATGTATAGCGAACGGCCCGGCACCCCGGCGGCAGGCTGGGAAAATCAGGTGGAAAGCCACGTCAAAGCGGCGCGGCTGGCTGAATTGCAGGCTGAACTGGACCGCGGGCAACGGGCGTTTAATGATGCCGCGGTTGGCCGGGTTATGACGGTGCTGCTGGAAAGACAGGGGCGCGAAGCCGGGCAGCTTGTTGGCCGCAGTCCCTATATGCAGGCGGTCCATGTGGATGTCGGTGACCCGGAAAGCGCCCGGCAGTATTTTGGCCAGCTGGTCGAGGTGAAAATCCTCAGTGCCGGGCCGCGCAGCCTGAAAGGTGAGCTCATTCTGGCATGAGTAAATCCGGGACCATAACGCTTGAATTTGATGATAACAGCCACCTGCCGATGCTTTACGGTGAACATAACGCCAATCTTGCCCGGATTGAACAGAGATGCCGGGTGAGCTTTACCGTTCGCGGCAATATTCTGGTGATTAATGGCGGCAAGGCGGATCGCGAGCGGGCCAGACAGATCATTGCCAGCCTTCATGACCGGACGGACCGGGGCGCGGATATTGTCCCTGACGATGTTGATGCGGCGATCAGAATGGTGGATTTCTTTGACAAACCGCAAAAGGAAAAAATTGGCGAGCGTAAGGATATTGCTGGCTCCGGGGCGATAATACGCATCCGCAAGGCCGTTATTTCCCCGCGTTCGGTCAATCAGGCGCGTTATATCACCGCCTTGCGCGACAGCAAGATGACCTTTGGTCTCGGACCGGCAGGGACCGGCAAAACTTTTCTTGCGGTGGCGATGGCGGTATCCTGTCTGCTCGAAGGCCGGGTTGACCGGATTGTGCTGACCCGTCCGGCGGTGGAGGCCGGGGAAAAGCTGGGATTCCTGCCGGGTGACATGCGTGAAAAGGTCGATCCGTATCTGCGGCCGCTTTATGATGCTCTGGAAAAGATGATGTCGGCGGAGCAGACCGAAAGGCGGCTGGAAAACGGCGATATCGAAGTTGCGCCGCTCGCCTTCATGCGCGGGCGCACCCTGTCCAATGCCTTTGTCATTCTGGATGAGGCACAAAATACCAGCCCGATGCAGATGAAGATGTTCCTGACCCGCTTTGGCGAAAATTGCCGGATGGTGGTGTGTGGTGACCCGTCACAGGTCGATTTGCCCGATGGCACCCCGTCCGGGTTATTTCACGCCATGACCATCCTTGCGGCGGTCGAGGGCATTTCCATCATCCGGTTCAGCGCGGATGATGTTGTGCGTCATCCGCTGGTTGAAAAGATTGTCCGGGCCTATGACAAGGCAGAAAAAACCTGAAATGATTATGGATAATATCGAGATTGATATTTACCGGCAATCGCCGCTGTGGGCCGACAGATTTTCCGGATATGGCGATTATATTTCCGCCTGTCTTGAGCAGATTATTGACCATGTTCCCGCAGCGCGGAATTTTGCCCGCATCCCCGCGCTGGAACTGAGCATTGTTGTGGGGGATGATGATTATATCCGCGAGCTGAACCGGGCGTATCGGGCCAAAGATGCAGCGACCAACGTGTTGTCCTTTCCGTCACTGTCCGGGGACGACATTGAGAAGTTTTTTATCACGGCGGCAATCACGCCGGATTTTCCCGTCCTGCTCGGGGATATTGTCTTTGGTTTTGAGACTATTGACCGGGAGGCCCGGGATCAGGGCAAGAAACTTGCGGATCATTTCTGCCATTTATGCCTCCACGGGATGCTGCACCTGCTGGGATATGATCATATTGATGCGGCCGGGAGACATCAGATGGAACGGTTGGAAAAGCAATTATTGTCAAAACTATCTATTGACGACCCCTATCAGGACTGAGACAATTGCCCCTGATTTATATTATGGTTAACAGATTATGAATACGCACGACACCCCGCCGGACAGGAGGACAGGAGAGGGTTCGCTTTCGCAGCGTGGCCCGGTGAACTGGCTCCGGGGGCTTTTCAGCCGCAACAAAAGCGATAATTCCCTCAAGGAAGGTCTGGAAGAGGTCGTCGACGAACTGGATGATGATTCTTCCCTTGGGGATGAAGAGCGCGCGATCATTAAAAATACCCTCACCTTCAGAAACAAACGTGTTGACGA
Source organism: Alphaproteobacteria bacterium (assembly GCA_013152615.1). Lineage (GTDB taxonomy): Bacteria > Pseudomonadota > Alphaproteobacteria > Sphingomonadales > Emcibacteraceae > Paremcibacter. The sequence goes on along the minus strand of JAADGA010000017.1, from coordinate 11,067 downwards.
TATTATGGTGCCGAGAGCCGATATTATTGCGGTCGAGGCCTCATCAACTTTTGAGCAGGTGATGGCTGTTTTTATCAAGGGCACAACCTCGCGTCTGCCGGTTTACCGACAGACCCTTGATGAAGTCATTGCCATGGTTCATATCAAGGATGCCTTTCGCGAGCTGGTTGCCGGCGATACGGATAACAAGCAGAAAAACCTGAGGTCTATTCAGCGGCCAATCCTGTTTGTGCCGCCGTCGATGAAATTGTTTGACCTGCTGACCAAGATGCAGTTGACCCATATTCATATGGCGCTGGTGGTTGATGAATATGGCGGCACTGACGGCTTGCTGACCATTGAGGATCTGGTGGAACAGATTGTCGGTGATATCGAGGATGAGCATGACGAGGCGGTGGAAGAGCTGCTGCGGGAACTGCCGGGCGGCGATATTGTCGCCGATTCGCGCCTGGCGATTGAGGATCTGGAAAATCTGCTCGGTCTTGACCTGTTGAGCGATGATCAGGATGATGATGTTGATACGCTGGGTGGCTTGCTGTTCACTATCGCCGGCTATATTCCCGAGGTCGGGGAGGTGATCAAAGACCGTAATGGTCTTGAATATGAAATCACGGCAGGGGATGCCCGGCGGGTTAAAACCGTGCTGATTCGGCGTAAAGGCCGGCAAATCTCCCAACCGGAAAATAATAACGGCGAAGATTCAAAAACATGATTACAAAGCTATGATTCCAAAGATATGATTATTCGGGCAATAGATATATTTCAGCGCTGGCTTGACCGGCGGACGGCGGTGCAGCGGACCGGACTCGTGGTGGTGGCCGGCGGGCTGACGGCGTTCTCGTTTGCGCCTTTTTATCTGTTGCCGCTGCTCGCGATAAGTTATCCATTGCTGCTGTTGCTGCTGGTTAAAAGTCAGCGCCTCCGCGCGGCGTTCTCGCTTGGCTGGTGGTTTGGGTTTGGCCAGTTTTTTACCGGATTTATCTGGATTGCCAAGGCCTTTGAGGTCGATGGCCGTTATCCGGGGGTGCTTGGTTATTTTGCGGTGGCGNNGGGCTTGCGGCGGTACTGGCGATATATTCGGGGCTTGCCACGGCCATAGTCTGGAAACTGTATCATAAAAAAGACCCGGCAAAATATGCGGTGCCGGTGGTTTTATCCTTTGTTATCTTATGGACTCTGGCCGAATGGCTGCGCGGTCATTTATTTACCGGTTTTCCGTGGAATCTCGCCGGGTATAGCTGGGGTTTTTCGGATGTCATGCTCCAGACTTCGGCTATTTGGGGTATATATGGTCTGGGATTTATAACAATATTTCTGGCCCTTGTGCCCTATCTGCTGATTTATGGGCTGGCGCGGCCAAAATTTATTTACACCACATTCGGGACGGCGCTGGTGATTATCGGGGCCATGATTTTCTATGGCAGGGCGCAATTATCCACGCCAACAAAATTCCGCAATGATGTCAAACTTGAAATCGTCCAGACCAATATCAGTCAGAAAGATAAATGGGACCCGACGAAAAAATCCGGAAATTTCGTTAAATATCTTGAGATGAGCAAAAGTGATCCGGCGGCCGGGATCACCGCCGTTATCTGGCCGGAAACGGCGGTAATCTATTTTCTTGATACCGAACCATCCCGGCGCTATCTGATTGCGCAGATGTTGAACAAAGGGGAGGTCCTGATGACCGGCTTTCCCCGACTGCGGCGCCAGCCGACATTGAAAGTGTGGAATTCCTTTGCGGTTATTGATAATCAGAGCCGCATTCGCAATATTTACGATAAACATCATCTGGTGCCGTTCGGTGAATATACCCCTGACATCTTCCGGAAATCCCTGTCTTTTCTGGGGCTTGGCATGTTTGCGCAGGGGCTTTCCTACAGTGCGGGCACCGGGCCGAAAACCCTTCACCCGCCGGGGATGCCGCCGGTCGGGGTTCTGATCTGTTATGAGGTTATCTTTCCGGGCGCGGTGGTTGATCGCCATGACCGGCCTGATTGGTTGCTGAATATTACCAATGATGCCTGGTATGGCAGTTTCAGCGAACCCTATCAACATCTGCTACAGACCCGGGTCCGGGCGATCGAGGAGGGGTTGCCGATCATCCGTTCGGCGGGGACCGGCATTTCGGCAGTGATTGATGCCTATGGACGCGTGATAAAAAGTCTGAAACTAAATCGGCAAGGGGTAATAATTTCACGATTACCCGTAAAAAAAGCTGTCAGAACACCTTATTCCAGAAATAGTGGTTGGATATTTGTTGTTCTTGTGATATTATTAAGCACGTTAAATATATTTATCGTCTGGTTTCAGAGACCCTGATTAAGGAGAACCTTGACCTTGTCGTGATTAATCTTTATGTGTATGATATATTTTTAGGGGTAGGTTAGTTTAAGTTTGTATGAGTATTAAAATAGTTGGAACAGAAGATGAATAAACAAAAAAAGCCTGAACCAGTGGATGTCCATGTTGGCTCCCGGGTGCGATTACGTCGAACATTACTCGGGATGAGCCAGGATAAACTTGGCAAGGCATTAAGTTTGACCTTTCAGCAGATTCAGAAATATGAACGCGGGGCAAACCGGATTGGGTCGAGCAGGCTTTATCAGCTTTCGCAAATTCTTGATGTCCCGGTATCATTCTTCTTTGACGATATGTCGGCGGAGATTACCGGCAGAGCTGCGGGCATGTCCGAAGGGGGCAAGCAGTCCTTCGAAGTCGGCCAGTTGTCACGTCGGGAGACGCTGGAACTGGTCAGGGCTTATTACCGGATCAAGGACCCTGCAGTGCGTAAGAAACTCTTTGACATGGTCAAGGCAATGGGCAAATCTTCGCTCAGCTTTGAGGGTGATGAGGCCTAGGGTCGGGACCCCGGTCACTATTCAGTCCTGAAGATAAACTGTCGGTTAATTTATTCTGCAATATATTACATTTTTGTGTATTATATCCGCGGTGGGGGTGTGCCGTTTTGTTTTTGAGGTCTTTCTATGGGGTTATATAATTTCACCAGATCGATTCTTTTTGCCCTGCCCCCGGAAAGGGCACATCATCTGGCGTTATTAGGCCTGAAATGCGGCCTTGTTCTCTCCGCTTATCACCGGGATGATGCCGTTCTGGCGACGAAATTATGGGGCATGGATTTTCCGAATCCGGTCGGTCTTGCCGCCGGGTTTGACAAGAATGCCGAGATCCCCTGTGCCATGCTTGCCCAGGGTTTCGGCTTTGTCGAGACCGGGACCGTAACCCCGAAGCCACAGGCGGGAAATCCACGGCCACGGCTATTCCGTCTGGTTGAGGATCAGGCGATTATCAATCGTATGGGCTTTAATAATCTGGGGCTTGAAACCTATGCCAGAAATTTGAAACGGCGGGCCGGTCTTGGCAAATGCGGTATTGTCGGGGCCAATATCGGGGCCAACAAGGACAGCACGGACCGGATTGCGGATTATGTCACCTGCCTGAAGCGATTATTGGGGCTGGCCAGCTATTTTACCATTAATATCTCTTCGCCCAACACCCCCGGATTGCGCGGGCTTCAGGACCGCGAGGTGCTTGATGAGCTTCTGGGCCGTCTGGTGGCGGTGCGGGCGCAGGCCGCCGGAACGCTTGATTTCCTGCCGCCGCTGCTGGTGAAAATCGCGCCCGATCTTGAGGCTGACAAGCGCGCAGATATTGCCGCTATTGTGTTAAAACACGGCATAGACGGGGTGATTGTCGGCAATAGTACCACCGGCCTCAGAGATCATCTGGTCTCGGAATTTTCCAACAGGGACGGCGGCTTGAGCGGTAAACCGCTTTTTGAGCTGTCGACAGAATTACTGGCCGACATGTACCGGTTAACCGGCGGCAAAATTCCGCTGATCGGGGTTGGCGGCATCAGCAGCGGTGCCGATGCCTATCGGAAAATAAGGGCAGGGGCCTCGCTGGTGCAGCTTTACAGTGCGCTCATTTTTCACGGGCCGGGGCTGGTACGAACAATCAAGTCAGACTTGACGGCGGCATTGAAAAACGACGGCTTTAGCTGCCTTCAGGACGCCGTCGGCTGTGATGTGATAACGGAGCAAAATATGACAGTAACCATTTTTCATAATCCAAAATGCAGCAAATCGCGACAAACGCTGGCATTGCTGCAACAGCACGGCATCACCCCGACCGTCGTCAATTATCTGGACGATGTGCCGAGCGCAGAAAAAATAGCGGAAATTCTCGACCGACTCGGGCTGGAGCCGCGGCAGTTGATGCGACAGAAGGAAAAGGAATATGGCGATAATAATCTGGCCTCGAACCATCTCAGCCGCGATCAGTTGATTGCCGCCATGGTTGCGTTTCCGCGCCTGATTGAACGGCCGATTGTCCTTGCCGGTGACAAGGCCGCGATCGGACGGCCACCGGAAAATGTCCTGAAAATTCTGTAATTTATCAGTCACCGGAAAGGGTAAAAGATGCAGAAAACCGGAGCATGGTTACTCAGAAACGCGCTCGAAGCGCTCGGGGTGCGGCATACTTTTGGTATCCCCGGGGTTCATACCACCGAAATTTATGACGAACTCAACCGGTCAAACCAGATTCGCCCGATGCTGGTCACCCACGAGGCCGGGGCGGCGTTCATGGCCGATGCCGTCAGCCGGACCTCGGATCATATCGGTGTGCTGGTGGTGGTGCCGGCGGCGGGCCTCACCCATGCCATGAGCGGGGTTGGCGAGGCTTACCTCGACGGCATTCCGCTGCTGGTGATCTCGGGCGGGGTGCGCACTGATACCGATCATAAATATCAGCTGCATGATATGGATATGCAGGCCCTGATGGCGCCGCTGACCAAAAAAACCTATAAAGTCACCCGTCATGATCAGGTGATGCCGACCATCTTTGCCGCTTACGACTGTGCCATGACCGGGGAACCGGGGCCGGTCTATGTCGAAATTCCGGTCAATATCCAGTTTACCAAAGGCAAGGTCGCGGCATTGCCCGAGCCGCTGCCGCTGGAGCGCTGCAAAAAAGAACTGCCACTGAATGATATTCGGGCGGCGGCGGACCTTCTGCTGGCGGCCCGGCAACCGGGTATATTTCTCGGCTGGGGGGCGATGAAGGCCAGAGCGAATGCGGTTATCATTGCCGAAAAGCTCAATGCGCCGGTGGCGACCAGCTTGCAGGGGCTGGCGGCTTTTCCCCATGATCACCCGCTACATTGCGGCATGGGCTATGGTCCGGCAGCGGTGCCTGCCGCCGAAGCCGCGTTTGCGGAATGTGATGTTATTCTCGCGGTCGGTGTGCGTTTTGGCGAGATTGCCAGTGCCAGCTATTCGCTGCCGATTCCGCAGAAAATCATTCATATTGATATTAATCCCGAAGCCCTCGGCGCCAATTACCGGGCTGATATTGCGATTGAGGCCGATGCCACGGTAGCCCTGCGGGCCTTGGCGGAAATAGTGTCGGCAACGGCTGGCCGGGCGGATTGCACCGGCGTTATCAAGCTGATCGCGGGCAGAAAAAAAGATTATCTGTCAGAATGGCTGGCCCATGATTCCGCGGGCAAGGTTAATCCCGGGGTGTTTTTTGCCGGGCTGGACAAGGCGCTGAATAATGAGGCGATCATCGTCAGCGATGACGGTAATCATACTTTCCTTACAGCAGAATTAATGCCGGTTCGGCAACAGCGCCATTTTATCTCACCGACAGATTTTAACTGTATGGGCTATGCAATCCCGGCCGCGATCGCGGCAAAGCTGGAGAACCGCGACCGCCAAGTGGTGGCTATCGTTGGTGACGGCGCTTTCCTGATGACGGCGATGGAGATACTGACCGCGACCTCGGACGCGCTCGGCGTGGTTTATTTTGTCTTTTCCGACGGGGAGCTGAGCCAGATTGCCCAGGCCCAGCAGGCTCCTTACGGCCGTAAAGTATGTAGCATTCTGCCCGCCCTGCACTATGCCCCCTTTGCCCAATCCGTCGGGGCCGGTTATGTTAAAATCACCACCAGCTATGATGTGGAGACGGCTGTGGTGCGGGCTCTTGATCTGGCGGCAAAGGGTCAACCGGTAATTGTCGAGGTCAATATTGATTATAGCAAGAAAACCCGTTTCACCAAGGGGGTGTTGAAAGCCAATCTCGACCGCTTTGATGTGATGACGAAAATGCGGTTCATTGGCCGGGCGCTGGTGCGCAGGGTCACGGGGTGATTCAGGGAAAGCCGGTGCAGTCTTCACCACAATCATTATTAAAGAATATTTTCGGTTATAACGAATTTCGCGGCAGGCAGGCGGAAATTATCACTGACTTTATCGCCGGGAACAATATTCTGGCGGTGATGCCAACCGGGGCGGGCAAATCACTGTGTTTTCAGATTCCGGCGTTGCTTGCTGACGGGCTGACTATTGTGATTTCACCGTTGATTTCGCTGATGCAGAATCAGGTGGCGGCCCTTGACCTGTTGGGGATTGAGGCGGCAACCATCAATTCGGCCAATTCTGTCGAAGATAATCAGGAAATCTGGCGGAAAATGCGCAGTGGCAGCCTGAAACTGCTGTATCTGTCGCCGGAAAAGCTGATGACCGAGCAGATGTTGACCGTGATTGAGGGGCTGAATATCAGCTATTTTGCCATTGACGAGGCCCATTGTATTTGCCAGTGGGGAGCATCCTTCCGCCCGGAATATCAGGCCTTGTCCCGGCTTCATAAAAGATACCCCGCTATCCCGATTATGGCGCTGACGGCGACTGCGGATCAGGCGACCAGAGCAGAAATCTGTCGGCAAATTTTTTCTGATAAGGTCAAAATCCGGCTTATGGGCTTCGACCGGCCAAATATCAGTCTCAATGTAGAAATAAAGCACGGCTGGAAGCAACAGTTGCTGCGCTTTGTTAAGGGCCGTGAGCAGCAAAATGGCATCATCTACTGTCTGTCGCGCAAAAAAACCGAAGCGGCAGCGGCCTTGCTGGTGGCTAAAGGCTATAACGCCCTCGGCTATCATGCGGGCATGGAAAATCATCAGCGGCAGCAGAATCTGAACCGGTTCATGGCCGAACGGGACCTGATAATGGTGGCAACCATTGCCTTTGGTATGGGGATTGACAAGCCGGATATCCGGTTTGTTTTTCATACCGATCTTCCGGCCTCGCTCGAGGCCTATTATCAGGAAATTGGCCGGGCCGGACGCGACGGTGAGGCGGCAGTTGCTCATATGCTTTACGGCATGGAGGATATTCGTTTACGGCGGATGTTTATCAATAATGAAGAGGCCGATGATGATCATAAACGCCGTGGCCACCTGCGCCTGAATGCCCTGCTCGCCTATGCCGAGGCCCCGGAATGCCGTCGGGTGTCGCTGCTGCATTATTTTGGCGATGACGTTGCCTTTGAGCGCTGTGGCAATTGTGACCGGTGTGATCACCCGCAGGAAACCTGTGATGCCACCGTATCAGGCCGGAAATTTCTGTCCGCCATCATTCGCACCGGTCAGAATTTCGGTGTTGGCCATATCGTTGATATTTTAACCGGGAAAATGACGGATCGCTGTCGTCAGCTCAGCCATGATTGCCTGCCGACATTCGGCGTCGGTAAAGACCGTGATGTTAACGAATGGAAATCCGTTGCCCGGCAGTTGATGGCGCGCGGCTTTATCACCGCAGATATGGCTCATGGATCGCTGAAAATTACCGCTCAGGGCACAAAATTGTTAAAAGGGCAGGCGGTGTTTCGTTATCGTCCTGACGCGGTTTTAACGGTGGCCGCCACCGTCAAGCCGGGAAAATCGAAAAAAGCCGTTTTAGATCTGCCACCGGCTGATCAGAGTTTGTTTGAGGCGCTGAAAAGCTTTCGCAAGGATATCGCGACCGCACGTTCCGTCCCGGCCTATATTATATTTTCCGATAAGAGTCTTGTCGATATGGCGATAACCAAGCCGCAAACCCTTGATCAATTTGGCGGTATATACGGTGTTGGCGCGGGCAAGAAAAAAGAATTTGGCGAAAAATTTATTAACCGGATCGCAGCGCATTTTATCAAAGAGTAAAATTGCGCGTTAGCGCGGGTTAAATTTAATTGCGTCTGGAGGTATTATTAAATATACCATAGCTAATAATTACAAAATCATTAAATGAGGAAACCCATGTTCGGAAAATCTACCCCAAGTTTGTTTTATAAATTTTCACTGTCCGCCGTTGCGCTGGCCGGAGCGGTCAATATCAGTGCGGCCTATGCCACCGACAGCAAATATGCGCTGGAAGAGATCGTGGTCACCGCGCAGAAACGCAGCCAGAATCTTCAGGATGTGCCGTCATCGGTCGCCACCCTGTCAGGAGAGAAGATGGCAGTGTTAAGATCGGCCGGTGCGGATATTAAATTTATGTCTGCCCGGGTGCCGAGCCTGTATATCGAGTCATCCTTTGGCCGGACCTTCCCGCGATTTTATATTCGTGGCCTCGGCAATTCGGATTTTGACCTGAATGCGTCACAGCCGGTGTCGCTGATTTATGACGGGGTGGTACAGGAAAACTCAATTCTGAAAGGGGCTCCGGTATTTGACCTTGCCCGGGTTGAGGTGTTGCGTGGTCCGCAGGGAACCCTTTTTGGCCGTAATACCATTGCCGGTATTATCAAGCTGGTGTCGCGCAAACCAACTCAGGAAAGCGAAGGCTATATCCGGGCATCTTATTGGCGTTTCAATGCGATTAATGTCGAGGGGGCTTATGGCGGGGCGCTGGTCAGGGACAAGCTGTCGGTGCGGATTTCCGGGATGTATCAGCGTCAGGATGACTGGATTGACAATACCCGGGTCGCTGGCACCAAAAATCTTGGTGGCTATGTCGAAGCCGCCGGTCGGCTGCAACTGCTTTTTACCCCGAATGATGATACCGAGGTTCTGCTCAATGGCCATATTCGCAGTATGGACGGCACCGCCACGGTTTTTCGCGCCAATATCATCAAAAGAGGCACCGATCAACTGGTCAGCGGTTTTGAGCGTGACAAGGTCAGCCTTGACGGCGCCAATAAGCAGGCGCTCAATGCGTCGGGATCAAATTTGAAAATTACCCATAATTTTGGTTCTCTGGTATTGACCTCAATCACCGGCTATGAGCATGGCACGGTATTTTCGCGCGGCGATATTGACGGTGGTTACGGTGCCGCCTTCCTCGGGGCGGGGAATTACGGCCCGGGCTTTATCCCGTTTCCGGCTGAATCGGGGGCAAAGATTCCTGCTCTCAATCAATGGACACAAGAAGTTCGTCTGGCATCGGATCATCTGGACCGGGTCAATTACCAAATTGGCAGTTTTTATTTCCACGAAGATCTGACCATTGATAATTTCAGCTATAATACGCTGGCGGGCGGGGTTCAGAATGGCTTTGCGGTTCAGCACCAGATCACCAAGGCCTATGCCTTCTTTGGCAATATCAATGTTGATGTTAGCGATAATTTCAAGGTAACCGCCGGTATCAGATATTCCAATGACAAGAAAAGCTTTGTCGCCACCAGAACCCAGTCGCCTTTCGGCGCTCCCGATATCACGGTTAAAGAGAATACCGCGGCGGGTAAAGTCAGTTGGGACCTCAGCGGAACCTACAGGGTTAATGATGATGTCAATGTTTATGCCCGGGTTGCCAAGGGCTTTCGTGCGCCGAGCATACAGGGCCGGATTACCTTCGGCAACAGCGCGTCTGTGGCGAAATCCGAAATTATTCATTCCTTTGAAGTCGGCGTTAAATCAGACCTGCTGGACAATCGGGGCCGGATTAATTTCACCGCCTATTATTACCGGGTGAATGATCTGCAGCTGACCGCCGTTGGTGGAAACAGTAACGTCACCCGGCTGCTGAATGCCAACCGGGTGAAGGGGCTTGGCTTTGAAACAGATATGGAATTTTTGATTACCGAAAATTTCAAAACCACCCTTGGGGCCAGCTATAATTACACCGAAATTCAGGATAAAAATATCAGTGTTTTCCCCGGTGGCTCCGGTCCCGTTGTTCTTAATCCGTCAAATCCTAATGGTACGGTTTCGATCAATGGCAATCCGCTGCCGAACGCGCCCAAATGGGTGGCAAATTTTACCGCGCGTTATGCCATTCCGGTACAGGGCGGCGAGGTTTTCGCCTATACTGACTGGGCCTATCGCTCACGGGTTAATTTTATGCTGTATCGCAGTGTGGAATTTTCCAGCAAAAACCTGCTCGAAGGCGGTCTGCGGGTTGGCTATGTCCACGGCGATAATGAATGGCAGATTGCGGCTTACGTGCGTAACATCACCAATACTGTGGCCCGGGTCGGTGGTATTGATTTCAACAATCTGACCGGTTTTGTCAACCCGCCACGCAAATGGGGGATTGAAGGTAAAATAAACTTTTAGAACCGTTCGCGATGACAGGATATGACTGGAAAGCCCGGATCATCCGGGCTTCCTCTTCCGTGATCGGGAAAGCAGCGAAGGAATTTTCTGATGTCGACCCCCTATCCCCGCTTATTGTCACCGCTTGATCTTGGCTTCACCACGCTGAAAAACCGGGTGATGATGGGCTCGATGCATACCGGGCTTGAGGAGGCAAAGGACGGTTATCGACGGCAGGCGGCCTATTTTTCCGCCCGCGCACGCGGCGGTGTCGGCCTGATCGTTACCGGCGGCATTGGCCCGAACCATGCGGCCTCGGTTCATGCCGGATCGAAAATTCTGGCAACAGACGACGATGTTGCCAACCATAAAATTATCACCGATGCCGTGCATCAGGCCGATGGTAAAATCTGTATGCAGATCCTTCATACCGGACGCTATGCCTTTAATGACCAGCTGGTCGCGCCGTCGGCGATCAAGGCACCGATCAATCCCTTTGTCCCTCATGAAGTCACGCCAGCGGAAATTGAGCAGCAGATCGAAGACTTTGTCACCACGGCATGCCGGGCGCAGCAGGCCGGCTATGACGGCGTGGAAATCATGGGCTCGGAAGGCTATTTCCTCAATCAGTTCATTGCCACGCGCACCAATCACCGTGATGATGACTGGGGCGGCAGCTTTGATAACCGTATCCGGCTCGCGGTTGACATTGTGCGTCTGGTGCGGGCGGCGGTTGGTGCGGATTT
>JAADGA010000016.1:538-10620 GCA_013152615.1 Alphaproteobacteria bacterium | reverse complement strand
GCAAATATATCCTGTTGGGGGCCATTATTGTGGTGCCGGTGTGGGGGCTGATGAATGTCACCCGGCTAAAGGATAGATTCACCCGGAAAAAATAAATTGGTAATAAACAGCTTTAGCAAGACAAGGACTAAATTCTGCCTTTTATCGGTGATAATACATATATAAAGCATAAGGCAGGGGCCTTGGCTGGTCGATAGATATAAATTATAGCGAGTGTAAAAAATGGCAGTAAAAAATACCAATATCTCTTATGGCAGCGTTGCCAAGGCCTTTCACTGGGGTATGTTTCTAATTCTTCTGGGGCTGGTTATTATTGGCTATTATATGGCCGACCTGCCCGGGGATACGCCGGAACAGCTGGGTTATAAGACCGGGGTGTTTGATATTCACAAGTCATTTGGTATTTTAATTCTTGTGCTGGTGATATTGCGTCTGGGCTGGCGGATGATCAATCCGGTGCCAAAAATGCCCGGAGCCGTGAGCAAGATTGAAGATTTAAGCGCTCGCGGCGCACATATGCTGCTGTATTTATTGATGTTTGTTCAGCCGATATTCGGGTGGTTGCTGACCTCCTATGATGGCTATTCGGTTAAATTCTTCGGGCTGGATCTGCCGGCGCTGGTGGGCAAAAACAAGCCCGTTGGCGAGTTTTTCGAAGAGGTTCACGAAGTAACGGCGGCGCTGTTGATTATTGTGTTCAGCCTTCATGTCGCGGCGGCACTCTTTCACCATTATATCAGGAAGGATGATGTGCTGCGGCGGATGTCTTACCGTCAGGAAGAATAACATCATATTCTTTACTTATTCAGTATAGGTTTTTACGATTTTGCCGCTGTCCGGTTCGCGACTATTCAGCGAGACATCATAGCCCCACAGTCGTCGGATATGGGCAATGACCTGCCGCGCCTGTTTTTCCTCAAGCGTCATGCCGTTGGTTATATTGTGGCTGAGAATCATTGACCGGTTGCCGTGAAGATCGACATTGGTGACCTGAATATCAAGATCAAGGCTGGCAACCGAATATTGGGCGGCAAGGGCCGAGCGTACCGTCTTGTAACCGCGCTCGTTATGAATGGCATCAACCAGAAAATGGGGCTTTGTGGTGTCATCCTTCAGGTTAAACAGGCGGAATTCGCGTATCAGGTGCGGGCTGAGATATTGCAGGATAAAGCTTTCATCGCGGAAATTTTCCCATGCTTCGCGCAGCGTCTTCATCGGCTGGTTATTACCGGCAATCGCCGGAAACCACTCCCGGTCTTCATCGGTCGGATTTTCACAGATCCGTTCAATATCCTTCATCATCGCAAAGCCGAGCGCGTAGGGGTTGATACCGGAAAAATAAGGGCTGTCAAAGTCGGGCTGGGCGATAACACGGGTGTGGAAATCAATGAATTCGAGCATGCAGCCCTCGGTAATCTGACCGCTGTCATAGAGCCGGTTCATGATGGTATGGTGAACAAAACAGGCGCAGCCTTCATTCATCATTTTGGTCTGGCGCTGGGGATAGAAATATTGCGCTACCGAGCGCACAATGCGTAATATCTCGCGCTGCCAGTTGTCCAGCACCGGACTGTGCTTTTCAAGGAAATACAGCAGGTTGGATTCCGGCAGCCCGAGCTTGCGCGCCAGCTCCTGTTCAATAAGGTCAATTTCCCCGGTATTCTTCGATGTTGTCTCGGGCAGGGTCCGCCATAATTCGCTATACTGGCTGCGCTCATATTCCGCGCGCTCCAGCTCAATCTGGCGCAGGGCGGCGACATCAAGTTTCTGGCGGCGGGTGAATTTATCGATTCCCTGACCCTGTAGCGCATGGGCGGAATCCAGTATTTTTTCCACCTCTTTCTGGCCATGGCGCTGCTCGCATTTGGTAATATAATTGCGGGCAAACTGCAGATAGTCCAGAATGGCGTTGGCGTCGGTCCATTGTTTGAACAGATGATTATTCTTGAAAAAATGATTATGGCCAAAGGCGGCATGGGCCATGACCAGCGCCTGCATGGTCATGGAATTCTCTTCCATGATATAACATATGCACGGATTTGAATTGATGACAATTTCATAGGCGAGGCCGCTCTGACCCTTGCGGTAACGGGCCTCGTCGTGCAGGAAGCTTTTGCCAAAAGACCAGTGATTATACATCAGCGGCATGCCGACAGAAGAATAGGCATCAAGCATCTGTTCCGAGGTAATAACCTCGATCTGGGTTGGATAGACATCAAGGCCCAGCTCCTCAAGCGCAATTTTCTGAATTGCCTGAAAACTGTTATTTACCTTGTCAAAATCCCATTCGGCACCGTCAAAAAGCGGTGTCACGCTGGTTTTCTTTTTTGATGCGCTCATTCAGGCCTCCTCACGCGATTTGTCTTTGGCGAAAAGATCATGCAGCACCGGAAATATATCTTCGGGCCGGGTGACTTTCTTGACTGCAAAATTATGATGACTCTGCCGGATCAGGTCATAGGTCTGCCACAGCCGGGTGACATTGCTGTCATCGGGGAACATCTCGGCCTCGTGAGTATCCCAGACCTCGACATAGGCAAAATACTGGCACAGCGGCAATAATTCTTCGGTCAATATCTGTTGGCAGCGGGCATTGTCGCTATTGAGATTGTCGCCGTCGGAGGCCTGGGCGGCGTAAATATTCCAGTCCTCGGCCGGATAACGGTCCTTGATAATCTGCTGCATCACCTCAAGGGCGGTGGAAACAATGGTGCCGCCGGTTTCGCGTGAGTGAAAGAAAGTTTCCTCATCGACTTCACTGGCGAGATGGGTATGGCGGATAAAAATGACGTCGACTTTGGTATATTGCCGGATCAGGAACAGATGCAGCAGCATGAAGAAGCGTTTTGCCAGTTCCTTGTGGGTTTCGCCCATGGAGCCTGAAACATCCATCAGGCAGAACATCACCGCGTGGGTGTTGGGCTTTTCGACCTCGGTAAAGCTGGTATAGCGCACATCAAGCGGATCAATATAGGGCACCACCCGGCGCCGGCGCTGTTTTTTCTCCAATTGCTCCAGCAGCGCCTGCAACTCTTCCTGCTCCGCTGCCGACGGGGTGGTCTTTTCGCGTAAGGCGGCGATCTGCTCCTCCAGCTGTTCAATCTCTTCGTCACGCGGGCGATGCAGGCACAGCCGCCGGGCGAGGCTGTTGCGCATGGTCAGTTTAAGGTTAAGATTGCTTGGCGAGCCTTGGCGGTTATAACCGGCGCGTTGATAGTCATGGACGACTTCCTGACGAATCGATTTTTTAATGAAATCGGGCAGGGCCATGTCTTCAAAAAAGATATCAAGAAATTCGTCCCGGGTCAGGGAAAACTGAAAGCTGTCCTCACCTTCACCGTCTTCGGCGCCCTCGCGCCCGCCCTGTCCGGCCCCTTGCGGTGGCGGGCGTTTGATCTTGTCACCGGGGACAAAGTCCTTGTTGCCGGGCATGACCCGGTTGCGGTTGCCTTTGGTCATATCACCGGAAAAATGTGGTTCGTGAAGGCCGTCAGCCGGGATTTTTATCCGCTCGCCGCCCTCGCTATTGGTGATTTTGCGCCCTTTGATGGCGTCATCGACGGCTTTCTTAATCTGTTTCTTCGCCCGGTCAAGGAAACGCTGGCGGTTGGACAGGCTCTTGCCTTTCGGATTTAATCTTCTGTCGATGATATGCATCATGGCTTTTTACTCTCCAGAGGCGTTATCCGGCCTTGTTGACCCGCATATACCATTCAACCAGCCGGTGAACCTGACGCTCGCTATAGCCGCGTTCGGTCAGGCGCGAGACAAAATCATGGTGCTTGCTCTCGCTGTCCTTGTCTTTCTTGGAGCCGAAACTGATCACCGGCAGCAGGTCTTCGACGCTGCTGAACATGCGTTTCTCGATCACCTGACGCAATTTCTCGTAAGAAGTCCATTTTGGATTCTTGCCGGCATTGTTGGCGCGGGCGCGCAGAGCGAATTTCACCACCTCGTTACGGAAATCCTTGGGGTTCGAGATGCCGGCCGGTTTTTCAATCTGCGACAGTTCCTGATCGAGTATTTTAGTGTCGAGCATCTGGCCGGTATCCGGGTCCTTGAAATCATGGCCCTCGATCCACGAATCGGCATAGGAGATATAGCGGTCAAATAAATTCTGGCCAAAATCACCATAGGATTCGAGATAGGCTTTCTGGATTTCATTGCCGATAAATTCAGCGTAGCGCGGTGCCAGCTCGGCCTTGATAAAGGTCAGATATTTTTTCTCGGTCTCTTCGGGCAATTGCTCCCTGAGCAGCGCCTGCTCAAGCACATACATCAGATGCACCGGATCGGCGGCGACTTCCTCGGTATCATAATTAAAGGTTTCCGCCAGCACCTTGAAGGCGAAACGGGTGGAAATGCCGTCCATACCCTCATTGACCCCGGCGGCATCCTTATATTCCTGCATCGGTTTGGCCTTGGGATCGACATCCTTGAGGTTATCGCCGTTATAGACCCGCATCTTGGAATAGAGATTGGAATTTTCATGCTCTTTCAGCCGGGTGAGGATGCTGAAACGCGCCATCATGTCAAGGGTGCCGGGCGCACAGTGAGTCTTGTCCAGCTCCGAATTCCTCAGCAGTTTTTCATAGATATGACCCTCTTCATCATAGCGCAGACAATAGGGGACTTTGATGACATAGACCCGGTCGATAAAGGCTTCGTTATTGCGGTTATTCTTGAAGGTCTGCCATTCGGATTCATTGGAATGGGCAAGGATAATGCCCTGAAAGGGAATGGCCCCCATATTTTCGGTACCGATATAATTGCTCTCCTGAGTCGCGGTCAGCAGCGGATGGAGCATTTTAATCGGTGCCTTGAACATTTCGACAAATTCGAGGATGCCCTGGGTCGCCCGGTTAAGCCCGCCGCTGTAGCTGTAGGCGTCGGTGTCATTCTGGGAGAAATATTCCAGCTTGCGGATGTCAACCTTGCCGACCAGGGTCGAAATATCCTGATTATTTTCATCGCCCGGTTCGGTCTTGGCAATGCATATCTGGCGCAATTTGGACGGATTCATCTTGACCACGGTAAATTTGGAGATGTCACCGCCAAATTCATCCAGTCTTTTCAACGCCCATGGTGAAATCAGTCCGGTCAGCCGATGGCGGGCAATGCCGTATTTATCGGCCAGAATATCGCCCATGGTTTCCGGGTCGAACAGGCCGAGCGGCGATTCAAAAATCGGGCTGACATGGTCACCGGCTTTCAGCACATAAATCGGCTGCTGTTCCATGATACTTTTAAGCTGTTCGGCCAGTGATGACTTGCCGCCGCCCACCGGGCCGAGCAGATACAGAATCTGTTTCCTTTCTTCCAGCCCCTGAGACGCGTGCTTGAAAAAGCCGATCATGCGTTCGATGGTTTCTTCCATGCCGAAAAAATCCTCGAACCCCTGATAGCGCTTGATGGTGCGGTTCATGAATATCCGCCCGAGGCGCTCATCGCGTGAGGTATCGATCATTTCCGGCGCGCCGATGGCCTTGATCATGCGCTCGGCGGCGGTATAATACATCATCGGGTCTTCCTGACAGCCCTTGAGATATTCCCGTAAGGACAGCTCGGTTTCCTTGCGCGCGTCGTACTGACGTGAGTAGAGGTCGAAAATATTTTCAGTGGACATAAGACAACTCCCTGGTTCAAGGTTCTAAAGAAATCGGGCCGGATCAGACCAGGTCAGACAAGGATTCGCCAGAGTGTTAAAGACAAAAACCCGGATTCTGTTCCGACAATGACCGGAAGGGAAGTGCGGTAAACATGTTGCGTCCATAGTCGTCGAAGAAAATCACAGTTTACGCGACTTCCCTCCCCATTAATTACGTCTTGATGCGATGGTTGGACTTCATCTTGGCATAGACATACAGCGTAGAATATAATGGTTATTATTTAATTAAGAATATGGTTAATATAAGGCAGACACCATTCACATTATGGTGATATCAACAAATTATATCATAACATGTTTTATGAATTTTTACAATAACATCCGGGATATGCGCCGGAGCAAGAAGACTGTTGGATTAATAAAAAATTATCAGTATAATATCCCGGGAAAATCAGGTGAAAAAGCTCGGAATATAAAATGAAGAAATATCCTGTAAGGTATATGTTAAGTCTGTTCCTGCTAATTATTCTGGTTATTTTGGTATATGTTGCGGTTAGATTCGATGAATCTTCCCAGGTACGCTATGTGCAGACGGTTAACATTATTGGCCGACAGCGGATGTTATCGCAGCGCATGACCAATTTTTCCAACCGGCTTCTGGCCTGTGAACGGTTATCCTGTGATCCGAAGACCAAGGCGCAGTTGATTGGCGGGATACAGGCGGCGAGAAATCTTTTTCAGCCGTCTTTCATGGCCCTCATATCCGGCACGCAGAATGGTCGGGGATTGATCAAAATTGATCAGGAAATATATGATACTGCCAACATTAACCGCCAGGAATTTAACACGCATATCCAGCGCTTTCTCAGGGTTATTGACGGGATAACGTCTCCTGATCCGGCCGCACGGCGGCTGGCGGCGACGAAACTTAATCAATTTTCCGAGTCATTGCTGACTAAAATAAATTCGCTCGTTGATGCCTATGCGGCCAAAGCCGATGATAGCGCCCAACGCGTGATGCTGCTGCAATATATAATATTACTCTTGCTTGTCGGCGCAATTTTCCTGAATGGTCTGATGGTATTCCGCCCGCTTGAGCGGGAACTCAGGAAAAGTTACGCCGATCTTGAAAAGCAGAAAAACTTCATGCAAAGTGTTATTGGTTTCATGCCGGACCCATTATTGATCGTCAATGCCGACGGCGAAATTCTGGTCACCAACAAAGCCACGGAGAAAATATTCGGCTGGAGTGAGAAACAACTGCTGAAGATGAATTTTTCCCAGTTGCTGGACCCCGAGGCCCGGGCGGGCCATGGCAAGATGATCCGAAATTTTGTTGAAAATTCTGATATCGACAATGTTCAGGGCATAATTCAGGGCATGATTCAGGCAAGAACGGTAAAAGGGGTGACGAGATCAGGCGAAGAGGTCAAAATATCAGTCTCTCTGGCGCGTTATGCCGCCCCGGATTCAAATCTGGCTATTGCGGTAATCCGGGATATTTCCCTGCTGGAAAGCATAAATGAGGCGCTTGAAGACCGGATTGCGGCCACCCGGATTGCCCGCGAATCCAAGGAAAGATTTATCCGGAATATTTCCCATGAATTACGCACCCCGCTGAATGCGGTGATCGGCTTCAGTGATCTGTTGAAAAACAGTTTGAAGAATAGCGAGGAACAGGGCTATGCCAATAATATCAATAGTGCGGGGGAGCAGCTTCTGGCAGACATAAACCAGCTTATTGATGTCGCGGCCCTCAAATCGGAAAAGAAGAAATTTTCTATCACCCGGGTCGATCTGGCGGAATGTATCGGCAAGATGAAAGATGTCTGGTCGGAACAGCTGGCTCGAAATAGTCACCATCTGGTGGTCGAGGAAATTGCCCCCGATGTTATGGTAAATATGGATCTGGATATATTTTCGTATATTGTGAAATCCATACTTGATAATGTGATTGTTCATTGCGCCAAAGGCCGGGCGGTAAGAATTTATCTGGAGCAGGAGGAAGATGGCCCCTGTCTGGTGATCGAGGATGATGGTGACGGGGTTAGTGCGGATCATCTGTTGCTGATCGGGACGGCTTTTGAAACACAGGGCACCGGGTTGACGGCGCAGAAGGGCGGGTTGGCGCTGTCGCTGTTTCTGGCGGTGCAGCAGATGAAAGCCATCGGGGGCAGGGCAAGCTTTTACAGTGAGCCCGGAAAGGGGTTTACGGTCAGGTTGTCTTTGCAGCGGGCCGGTCAATGACGGGGACGCGACCTGACTTTATTTAAATAATTAACCACTAAACCTGAAAAGGGGATAAAAAATGAAATCTATCGTGATACTGGCTGTCGGCATTCTGCTGACGCTGAGTGGCTGCGGCCAAAACAAGACAGAGAATAAGACGGCGAGCAAGACGGCTGAAAAGGCTGCGGCACAGTCGGCAACGCAGCAAAGCCAGACTGCCAAAGTCCAGCAGACGGAATCCGCTCGCCTCAACGCGCATTTCGAGAAGGTCTTTATGCGCGATGTGATGGCCAATCCCGAATTCCAGACCTATCTCGGGATAAAAAAAGACTATGGCAAATGGAATATTCGCACCGAGAAAAAGGCGGCAGAAGATCATCAGCGTGACATAAATGACCTCAAAATACTGCAGGCTGACTATAATTATGACAAGCTGGATAAGGCGACTAAACTCAGTTATGTCCTGTATCAACGCGGCCTCAAGGAAAAGATCGAGGGCTATAAATGGCGCTATTACAATTATCCCGCAAACCAGATGTTCGGCTGGCAGTCCGGTCTGCCGGCTTTCCTGATTAATTTTCAGCGGGTGACGTCGGTGGCCGATGCCGAGGCTTATATCTCGCGTCTGAACGGGGTCCGGGGGACGGCGGAACAGCGCATGGCAATGATGAAACGCGATCAGCAAAAGGGTATTCTGCCGCCAAAATTTGTCTTTGCCTATGTCATCAGTGACGCCCGAAATGTGTTGACGGGCGCCCCTTTCACTGCCGGAAAAGACAGCGCACTACTGGCAGACTTCACCAGAAAAGTCATGGCTCTGAAGCTGAAAGACACCGCGAAAAGAGATGACCTGATCAAGCAGGCAAAGGCAGCATTGCTGACCTCTGTCAAACCGGCCTATGAGGAATTAATCGCCCTGTCCAAAGCCCAGCAGGCGGTGGCAACCACCGATGACGGCGTGTGGAAACTGCCGGACGGTGCGAATTACTATAAATACCGCCTGCGTCTGATCACCAGTACCAATATGACGCCGGAAGAAATTTATCAGGTCGGCCTGCGCGAAGTCGCCCGGATTCAGGGTGAAATGAAGGCGATCATGAAAAAGGTCCATTTCAAAGGCTCCCTGCAGGATTTCTTTAAATTCATGCGTACCAGCAAACAGTTTTATTATCCCAATACTGCGGCTGGCCGACAGGCTTATCTTGACCGGGCCAGACAATTGATCACCACCATGAAAGCCCATCTGGGTCAGGATTTTATTGCCAGACCCAAGGCGAAGCTGATTATCAAGCCGGTTGAGGCCTTCCGCGAGAAATCTGCTGGCAAGGCTTTTTACAACCGTCCGGCGCTTGACGGCAGCAGGCCGGGAATCGTTTACCTCAATCTCTATAAAATGTCGGAAATGCCGACTTATCAGATGGAGGCCCTGCTCTATCATGAGGGCATTCCCGGTCACCATATGCAGATTTCAATCATGCAGGAGCTGAAAAATATCCCCAAATTCCGCAAATTCGGCAATTATACCGCCTATACCGAAGGCTGGGCGCTGTATAGTGAATTTCTGGCAAAGGAAATGGGCTTTTATCAGGACCCCTATTCTGATTTTGGCCGGTTGGCGATGGAATTATGGCGGGCAGGCCGACTGGTTGTTGATCCCGGAATCCACTATAAAAAATGGACCCGGGAACAGGCAATTGATTAT
This sequence comes from Alphaproteobacteria bacterium, assembly GCA_013152615.1. Lineage (GTDB taxonomy): Bacteria > Pseudomonadota > Alphaproteobacteria > Sphingomonadales > Emcibacteraceae > Paremcibacter. The sequence goes on along the minus strand of JAADGA010000016.1, from coordinate 1,081 downwards.
CTGGTCGCCAATACCCCAAATCCCAGAGGCGATGTGGTCAAGGCAATTGAACGCTATATTGTCATGCCGGGGCAGGCGACGGCTTACAAAATCGGCATGATGAAGATTCAGCAGCTGCGGGCCAGAGCCAAGACCGAACTTGGCAAGAAATTTGACATCCGCAAGTTTCATCAGGTCGTCCTCGGCAGCGGGGCGGTGCCGCTTTCCGTCTTGTCCGACCTCGTCAATCAATGGATCGCGGCGACAAAACAGGGAGCATGATTTTGTGACTTCGCCAGACTGTCATGCTCTTTTAAGCGTTGAGGAGATGGCGCGGGCGGATCAGTTGACGATCCGCTCCGGCATCCGGGGTGTGGATCTTATGACGGCGGCAGGGCTTGCTGTCAGCCGTCATATTACACAGCGCTACCCCCAGGGAAAAATATGTGTACTCTGTGGCCCCGGTAATAATGGGGGTGACGGCTTTGTCGCCGCCCGGTTTCTGCGCGAGGCCGGGTGGGATGTCGAGCTTGCCCTGCTGGGAAAGACGGCGAAGCTCCGTGG
>JAADGA010000016.1:0-466 GCA_013152615.1 Alphaproteobacteria bacterium | reverse complement strand
CGGCACGGGCTGCCAACTGGTGGTTGACGCGCTTTTTGGTGCCGGATTGTCCCGTCCGGTCACCGGGCGGGTTGCCAGAATAATTGACCGGATAAATTCCAGTGATATCGACGTGGTGGCGGTGGATGTGCCGTCGGGCGTGGACGGCAATAGCGGCCAGAACAGGGGGGCCGCCTTTCAGGCCAGATCTACTGTCACCTTTTTTCGCAGGAAACCCGGACATCTGCTCTATCCGGGCATCCAATATTGTGGCGATGTGGTGGTTGCCGACATTGGGACTCCGGAAAGAGTGCTCGGAGAAATCCAGCCGCAGACATGGCGCAATGATCCCGATTTGTGGCGGCACCAGTTTCCCCGGGTGGCGGTAAATGCCCATAAATATGCCCATAAATATTGCTGGGGTCACGGCGTGGTGATCAGCGGCGGTATGGCCCGGGGCGGCGCGGCGCGGCTGGCAGCCCGGGCC
>JAADGA010000015.1 GCA_013152615.1 Alphaproteobacteria bacterium | reverse complement strand
TTGTCTTCATTGATGAGACCTGGGCGAAAACCAATATGACCCGCACGAGAGGGTGGTGTGCAAAGGGACAAGTGCTCAAAGCGAAAGCCCCCCATGGTCACTGGCAAACCATGACCTTTCTGGCGGCTTTGCGCCATGACCGGATTACCGCCCCCTGTGTTTTTGACGGGCCGGTCAATGGAGATCGTTTTCTGGCCTATATACAACAGTTTCTGGTGCCAACTTTAAAAAAGGGCGATGTAGTGATCATGGATAACCTCAGTTCCCATAAAAACTTCAAGGTACGCAAGGCAATAAGGGCGGCGGGGGCAAGGTTGTTTTTTCTGCCGCCTTACAGCCCGGACCCTTACACTGGAAAAATAATTCACAGGATCATTTTTCTTGTCGTTTCAGCCCATTGAACAAGTTTTTGCCAAGTTGAAAACACTGTTGCGGAAGGCCGAAGAAAGAACTGTCGAAGCTACACGGCGGCGAATAGGAGAACTGCTTAATCACTTCTCACCACAGGAATGCGCCAATTATCTCAGAAATTCAGGTTATGCGCCTATATGAAACGGAAATACTCTATCCAATCCATACCAGCCCGGATATATCCGGCTGCGGGCGCACCATAAACAGTTCAGGCTGTGGTTAAAATGACTTCCTCATACAAAATACCGGAATTATATAAATTATCTCCATGGGGGATGATAGATAGATAGGAAATACTTTTTGTTCATATTTATTTGATGTGGATCAATTTCGTCGGGGATGAGAAATCTTACCCTCACAGGTATAAAATATTTGTACAAGTGAAATCAAATAAAAACTTGAGGGAGAAATGCTGTTGAGAGCAGGTGTATTTATTTCTTTGCTTGTTGTGTTGACGGGGTTGTGTTCACCGGCGTTTGCCGCAAAGGGTGATCTGGCAAGATATTTGGCAAAAGTACCGGCGAGCGAGCTGTTCTCCGGTGCGGACGGTTACGGCAAGCTCATGGATAACGCCGTCATATCCCCGATATTGAAAGATGGCAAGACTGTCGGCTACGCCTTTCTGGATACGGCTTTTGTCGGGGCTATCGGCTATTCCGGCAAACCGATCGTGATTTTGATCGGCCTGGACAAGACCGGACGGATTTCCGGGGCGCAGCTGGTCAAGCTTCACGAACCCATTGTCCTTGAGGGCATCCCCGTAAAGAAGATCAAGGACTTTATCAACGGCTATCGGAATATTAATATTCTGAAACTTATCAAGAAAAAAGGCGGGGCGCCGCCACCGGTGGATATCGTGTCAGGGGCCACGGTGACGATAATGGTTATTGATGACAGCATCAAGCGGTCTTCTGTCGGCGCGGCGCGGCTTCTGGGACTGGGGGGGCTGAGTGCCGTAGCCGGAACTGCCAAAGCCACCAGTATTGTCATCCCCGGGGAAATGCAGGAAAAGAGCTGGAAAGATTTGGTTAAAAATGGGTCGGTCCATCGTTTGAATCTGACCCTTGCCAAGGTTAACAAAAGCTTCGTCAAGCAGGGCAATCCCCGGGCGATAGAACGGCCTGAAAAGGGCCCCCCGGGTGATACATTCATTGATATGTATGTTGCCTCTCTTGCGGTGCCGACCATCGCCAGAAGTCTGCTCGGCAAGTGGGAATACCGCGATTACCTCAAGCGTATCAAGAAGGGGCAGCAGGCCTTTATAGTTATGGCCAGCGGGCGCTATTCCTTTCGCGGGTCGGGTTATGTGCGCGGCGGAATTTTTGACCGGATACAGGTGGTTCAAGGCGATGGGGCCTTTCGTTTTACCGATCACGGTTACAAGAATATTGGTGATGTTGTCGCAAAGGGCGCTCCGGATTTCCGCGAGGTCGCCCTGTTTTATAGCCCCAAATCGGCAGTATTCAACCCGGCGGAACCGTGGCGATTGCAATTATTGGTGCAGCGGGCCATCGGGCCGTTGCAGAAGGTCTTTATCGCCTACGATTTAAAATATCATTTGCCGGGCCAGTATGTAAAAGTGATACCACCCGTATCCCCTGTGAGTGCACAGGAAGCGGAAACCCGGGCAGTCAATGCCTTGTGGATGAGGATGTGGCGGGCCAGAACCGGAGACATCATTATTTTACTGGGGGCGATTTTTCTGCTGACAGTCCTGTTTTTTGTTCAGAACCAAGTGGTAAAATATCGGGTTCTGACTGACCGGATAAGACTGGGGTTTCTCATTTTTACCCTGTTCTATATCGGCTATTATGTCCAGGCCCAACTATCCGTGGTTAATGTCTTTGTGTTTGTAAATGCGGTGCTGTCTGATTTTCGCTGGCAGTTTTTCCTGATGGACCCAATGATCTTTATCCTGTGGTGTTCTGTGGCCGTCTCACTTCTGTTCTGGGGGCGCGGTGCCTATTGCGGCTGGTTATGTCCCTTTGGAGCACTTCAGGAATTAACCAACAAGATCGCCAGATATTTCAAAGCCCCGCAGATCAGTCTGCCGTGGTGGCTACATGAAAGATTGTGGCCATTGAAATATATAATTTTTCTTGTTTTGCTCGGATTGTCGGTATATTCTCTGGATACTGCAGAATATCTGACAGAGGTGGAACCTTTCAAGACCGCGATTGTCCTGAAATTCATGCGCAGCTGGCCTTATATTCTTTACGTTGTGGTGTTGCTTTCTGCGGGACTGTTCATTGAACGTTTTTATTGCCGTTATCTGTGCCCGCTCGGGGCCGCTCTGGCCATTCCGGGCAAGCTTGCCATGTTCAACTGGTTGAAGCGCTACCGTAACTGTGGCGACCCCTGTCATATATGCGCCCGGGAATGTATGGTTCAGGCCATTGATCCCACAGGTAATATCAATCCTAATGAATGCCTGCATTGTATGGCGTGCCAACAGACCTATTTTGACGAGAGAGTCTGTCCGGTGGTGATCCACAAATTATCGAAATCGAGAAAAAATATCCCGGCGGGTGCGAGCGGCGGAAAAATCCCGCGCAAATCGCGCAAATTAAATTCAGCGCGGGAAATTGGCGACCAGGGTTAGCGGGTATCGGCGCAGTGTAACAGTGATTGAGGACGCCTCGCGCAGGCATGGTAGAATTAATTTAATGTGTAAATGGAGTTAGGTCCAGACTTCAGGTAACTGGATATTTTAACAGAGGAAAACTAAAATTCGGAAACAGGAAGCCGAATTTGATGTTGTATCAAAACAGGAGAGAACTATGACAGAAGAATCCAAAAAGTCTGGATTTTCCAGACGCTCCGTTCTTGGCGGGTCTGTCCTTGCTGCGGGCATCGGCATAATGGGAGTTGGCTCAATGCTGCCGCAGGCGGCGAAGGCAAAAGAAAGAAATGAGGTCCGTCCGGGGGACCTTGATGATTATTATGGTTTCTGGAGTGGCGGCCAATCGGGGGAGGTTCGTATTCTTGGCATCCCGTCCATGCGCGAGCTGATGCGGATTCCGGTGTTTAACCGCTGTAGCGCCACCGGCTGGGGACAGACCAATGAAAGCCGCAAGATCATCATGGAAAATATGCTGCCCAGAGAAAAGAAATTCTGGGCGGACAAGGGTGATTTCCCGATGAATGGCGACGTGCACCATCCCCATATGTCATTCACTGACGGAACTTATGATGGCCGTTTTATTTTTGTTAATGACAAGGCCAATACCCGTGTGGCCCGCATTCGCTGTGATATCATGAAGGTGGACAAGATGATTTCTATCCCCAATGCCGCTGATATTCATGGCCTGCGCCCGCAAAAATATCCGCGCACCGGTTATGTATTTGCCAATATGGAACATCGGGTACCGATGCCCAATGATGGTTCTGTGCTGGATGAACCGGGCAAGTATCACGCCGTATTCACCGCCATTGACGGTGACACCATGAAGGTGGTCTGGCAGGTGATGGTAGATGGCAATCTTGATAATACCGATACCGATTATCAGGGGAAATATGCCTATTCAACCTGCTATAATTCTGAAGATGGTGTCAATCTGGCCGAAATGACATCCAGTGTCGATGACTGGGCGGTTGTCTTCGACCTCAGGGCGATTGAAGCGGGGGTCAAGGCCGGTGATTTCAAAATCTATGAAGGTGATGTGCCGGTACTGGATGGCCGTAAAAAAGCCAAATCCAATTATACCCGCTATATTCCAATCCCCACCAGCCCGCACGGGATAAACACCGCCCCTGATGGCAAATATGTCATAATCAACGGCAAACTCAGCCCGACGGCGTCGGTGATGGACCTCCGCAAGCTGCCTGATCTGTTTAAAAACAAGATCAAGCCACGCGATACCATCGTTGCCGAACCGCAATTGGGTCTGGGACCGCTTCATACGGCCTTTGATCATAAGGGCAATGCCTATACCACTCTGTTCATCGACAGTCAGATATGTAAATGGAACATTGAAAAAGCCATTCAGAAATATGCCGGTAAAAAGGTTGATCCGATCATACAAAAGCTGGATGTGCAGTATCAGCCCGGACATAATCATACCACCATGGGCGAAACCAAAGATGCCGATGGTCAGTGGCTTATATCACTGAATAAGTTTTCCAAGGACCGGTTTATCAATGTCGGACCGTTAAAACCGGATAATGACCAGTTGATTGATATTTCCGGCGACCGGATGAAGCTGGTCGAGGATGGACCGGTGTTCTCTGAACCGCATGATTGTATAATGCTGCCGCGGGCGTTGCTTACCCCGCTTAATTTCCCCGGTTTTGACAATCCCATGTGGGATGACTTGAAGGCTCAGGCCAAAAAAGACGGTTTTAAAAGTCTTCCAGAGGCCAGCGGAGTGATTCGTGACGGCAACAAGGTGCGGGTTTATATGTATTCAACCGCTCCGGTCTACTCGCTGGAGAAATTTACCGTCAAGGAGGGCAATGAGGTGACTATCATCGTTACCAACATTGATGATATTGAGGACCTGACCCACGGCTTTACCCTGACCAATTATGGTATTGCCATGGAAATTCCGCCGCAGGGTAGCGCCTCGGTGACCTTCAAGGCAGATCTTCCGGGGGTTCACTGGTTCTACTGCCAGTGGTTTTGCCATGCGCTTCATTTGGAAATGCGCAGCCGGATGCTGGTTGAACCGGCATAGGACGGGTGTGAATGTGCTATCGGTCCCCAGGTAATATTTGGCCGGGTAATATTTGGCCGGGTAATATTTGGCCGAGTAATATTTGGAATGTGGCGGGGATTTTCCTCGCCACAATCCTTGTTTTGTGTAGCGGCCCGAATGTTGCTGCGCGCGATATAAAGGTCACAGGAAATTTAAAACAGGCCATTGATCAGGCACAGGCGGGGGCTAGCCTTTATCTGTCAACCGGGACTTATGCCGGACCGCTTGTGCTTTCCCGACCGGTAAAAATTATCGGCAGGCAGGGAGTTATCATTAAAGGCAACGGCTTCGGCAATGTGATTACGGTAAAGTCACCCGGAGTGACATTGTCAAACCTGACAGTCACCGGGTCCGGACTTTTGCTGCAAACCCAGGATTCCGCTATATTTTTGTCGAAAACCGCAATCGGAGCCATCGTTGAAAACTGTCATATACTCAATAACCTGATTGGAATTTATATCTGGGGGGCCAAAGACGCGATTGTGCGTAATAATATTATCCGGGGTCGTCAGGATATGCACCTTAACGAACGCGGCAACGGGGTTCAGGTCTGGAATGCTCCCGGTGCCATCGTTGAAGGCAATGATATCCAGTTTGGCCGCGATGGTATTTTTGTCACCACCAGCGAGAGAAATATATTCCGTAACAATAATATCCACGGGGTGCGTTTTGCGGTTCATTATATGTACACCAACCACAGCAAGGTAATCAACAATATCTCCACCGGTAATGATATTGGTTATGTGATCATGTATTCAACCTATGTTGATGTGGTGGATAACCAGTCCATCAATGACCGGGAGCGGGGAATTTTATTCAATTATGCCAACCGGATCAAAATTCTGGGAAACCGGGTTACCGGTGGTCCGGAAAAATGTATATTCATTTATAATTCCAACAAAAATATAATCCGGGGCAACCTGTTTGCAAATTGCGATATCGGGGTTCAGTTTACCGCCGGGTCTGAAGATAACGAGATTACCGGCAATGCCTTTGTCAATAACAAGATTCAGGTAAAATACGTTGGTACCCGCTGGCTGGACTGGTCCCGTAACGGCAGGGGCAATTACTGGAGCGATAACACCGCCTTTGATCTGGACGGCAATGGTATTGCTGATAATATTTATCGGCCAAATGGTCTTACTGACCTGATTTTATGGCGCTATCCGGCGGCCAGACTGCTGATTAACAGCCCGGCGGTAAAAATTCTGAAATGGGCGCAGTCCGCTTTTCCGGCCCTGCATCCCGGCGGGGTGATTGACAGTGCCCCGTTGATGAAAATACCAAAGCAAATAATATACGAGAATAAGTAATGAACTCTGATTCTAACATAGTGCTGACATCACTTTCAAAGAAATATGGTAACATCAAAGCGGTTGATGCCATTGATCTGACGGTGCAGGCGGGCGAGTGTTTTGCTCTGGTCGGGCATAATGGTGCCGGAAAAAGCACCTTGATCAAGATGGTTCTCGGGCTTACTCCGCCGGGCGGCGGGCAGGTGCGGGTCATGGGGCAGGACCCGTTGTCACCGGCCTTTAACCGGATGCGCCGCAATATCGGCTTCCTGCCGGAACAGGTGTTATTCCAGAATAACATGACCGGACGGGAGACGCTCGAATTTTATACCCGGCTGAAGGGAGCCTCCTGCAACGGCATAGATGATCTGTTCCGTCAGGTTGATCTTCTGGCGGCGGCAAATAACCGTATTTCCACCTATTCCAAGGGCATGCGCCAGCGACTCGGTCTGGCTCAGGCGCTGATCGGCAAACCGGCGTTGCTTATTCTGGATGAACCGACATCGGGGCTTGACCCGGCCTCGCGCCGGAATGTTTACGCTCTCCTCAATGAGCGGAAGCTTGCCGGGGCAACGATACTGATTTCATCCCATGCGCTGACGGAGCTTGATGACCGTATTGACCGGGTGGCAATCCTGAACCGGGGCAAACTTGCCGCCCTCGGCAGCATTGCGGCATTATGCCGTAATATGGGCCTTCCTTCGGAAATAAAAATATATGCCCCGGCGGAATCCCTGCATGTTGTGGCGCAGCATTTTAAAGATAGTTCTTTCACCGATGGTGCCGGACAGATAAGTTGTGCGACCTATAACAAAGTCGTTTTCCTGACAAAATTAATGGCATTGAATATCCCGCTTGCTGATATTGAGGTAAAAGATCCGAGCCTTGAGCAGGTGTTTCTTGCGTATACCGGGATCAGGGGGAAGGCCGATGAATAAGATCTGGATTCTGGTAACCAAGGAGGCCCGGGACGGTTTCAGAAACCGCTGGGTGATCATGATTACACTGGTTATGACGGTTCTCTCCCTCGGGATCAGTGTTCTGGGCAGTACGCCCACCGGCACCACCAGCGTCAGTCCGCTGGCGGTGACGGTGGTCAGCCTGTCATCATTGAGCATTTTCTTTATTCCGCTGATTGCCCTGCTTTTGGCCTATGACAGTGTGGTTGGGGAAGCCGAGCGCGGGACACTGACTCTGTTGCTGACCCATCCGATTAGTCGCACCCAGGTAATATTAGGCAAATTCATCGGTCATTTGTTTCTGCTCACCATTGCGATCGTGATCGGCTACGGCGTCGCGGGACTGGCGGTTTCCTTTAGCGCAGAGGAGGGCTTTGCCGTCCAGGAATGGAACAGTTTTCTGAAACTGCTGCTGTCATCGGTTTTGTTGGGGGCGGTTTTCCTGAGTATTGGCTACGTGATCAGTTCCGCGGCGCGCGAGCGGGCGGTTGCGGCGGCGGTTGCCATTGGAATCTGGCTGGTGTTTGTCCTGCTCTATGATATGGGGCTTCTGGCCCTGCTGGCCTCTGACGGCGGGCATGTGATTAACGGCAGTGTGGTAAAATGGCTGATGCTGTTCAATCCGACCGATAGTTACCGCATGTATAATCTGACCTCCAGCAATGATACTGCCCTGTTGTCGGGTATGGCGTGGCTAAGTGCGGCCAACCGGGTTTCGGGTATGAGCCTGATCCTGATTCTGGTGTTATGGATTATTGCGCCATTAACTGCGGCCTGCGCCGTTTTCAAGAGGCGGCAGTTATGAGATTTTTTCTTGGCATAATGGCGCTGTTTTTTCTTGGGGGGTGTCAGCAGGAAGCCAGCGTGCCGGGGCCGGAGCGCCTGACCCGGGATGCTACAGGGTTTTACGGTCACATGGTTGTTATTGATCATCCGGGGCCAAAGGCACAGATTTTCAAAAAAGGCCGCGCCCATGCTATCTGGTTTCCTTCGGTACGCGATGCTTTTGCCTATAAAATCCTGCCCGGTGAGGAACAGGGGGTGCAGGTGATCTATGTTCAGGACATGGGCCGCGCCAACAGTTGGGACAAGCCACAGAATATGGGGATCTGGATCAAGGCGAAAGACGGCTTTTACGTTATTGACAGCCGCCGGCATGGCGGGATGGGGGCCAGGGAAACCATACCCTTCAGTACCAGAAAAGCTGCCGATAAATTTGTTGGTAAATTTGGTGGCAGGGTTGTGGCTTATGCTGATATTCCGCGAGATTATTTATTAGGGGATGCAGGAGAATATAATGCGAAAAATTAACCGAAGGCGATTTATCTCAATCAGTGCCGCTACGGCCGGGGTGATGATGCTTGATCCGGCAAGTGCCATGACTGCGCCGGGGTCGCTGGTGCGCTGGCAGGGGGCGGCACTTGGTGCCAGGGCCGAAATCATGCTTTACAGCAATGATCCCAAACAGACCCGTGAGCTGTTCCGGCGATGTCAGGACGAGATCAGTCGGCTGGAAAGAATTTTCAGCCTTTATATTGCGGATTCTGCCATAAACCGGTTGAACGCTGACGGCTATCTGGAAAATCCTGATCCGGAATTTCTTGAAGTGATGTCGCGCTGTCTGTCCTGTTCGCGGATTACCGGCGGCGCTTTTGATGTTACGGTCCAGCCGTTGTGGCAACTCTATGCCGACCATTTTCGCACCCCGGGGGCCGATCCAGACGGACCTTCGCTCAAGCAAATCAGGCAGACATTGAATTATGTCGGCTCTGACAAGGTTATGCTTGATTCACGGCGGATATCTTTTCTGAAGCCGGGAATGGGGGTTACCCTCAATGGTATCGCCCAGGGCTATATTACTGACCGGATAACAGCGATATTAAAGGACGCAGGATTTAAAAATATTCTGGTTTACATGGGGGAAACCTACGCCATGGGACAGCATAGGGACGGACGGGCGTGGACAGCGGGAATCCAGTCCCCCTTTGATGACAGTAAAATTCTGCTCACCGTTCCGCTCCGCCAGCGGGCGATTGCGACATCGGGCGGATACGGCAGTCCTTTTTCGGATAACAGCCGGTTTAATCATCTGTTTGATCCGGCAACCGGCCGGAGCGCCGATCATTACAGTTCGGTCTCGGTCATTGCCAAAGACACCACCACGGCAGATATGCTTTCGACGGCCTTTTATGTCATGGCCCCCGACAAGATTCCCGCCGTGTGGCCAGAATATTCACAACTGGAAAAGGCGATATTTATTGATCAGCAAGGAAAGATCACTAAATTCAGCGGCTAGAGTGTTTCTGTTTTAGGCTGAATCGAAAAAAGATTTCCCTTTTGCGTTGAATTATGATTCAAGATAGATGCTGGTTAAGGAGGCCAGCCTCTATGGCACGATCTTATTCACTTGACCTTCGCGAGCGGGTTGTTTTGACGGTTCTATCCGGCGCGAGTTGCCGTTCAGTGGCCACTATCTTTGGCGTGAGCCCTTCAAGCGTTATTAAATGGTCACAACGTTATCGGGCGACGGGGGTCCCTTCCTGTTGGCGGCAAAAAGCCTCGCCTTTTGATGCCCGAGCGTGATTGGTTGCTTGCCCGACTTTCCGAGAAGCCGGACTTGACCCTGCATGCGTTATTGAAAGAGTTGAAAGAGCGCGGTGTTATTGTTTGTTGCGACACCTTGTGGCGTTTTCTGAAGAGTGAAGGCATCAGCTTTAAAAAAAACCGTATTCGCCAGCGAACAAGACAGGCGTGATGTTGCCTATCGACGGTCTCAGTGGAAAAAATATCAGCGACGATTGAACCCGCGTCATCTTGTCTTCATTGATGAGACCTGGGCGAAAACCAATATGACCCGCACGAGAGGGTGGTGTGCAAAGGGACAAGTGCTCAAAGCGAAAGCCCC
>JAADGA010000014.1:3710-14021 GCA_013152615.1 Alphaproteobacteria bacterium | reverse complement strand
CTGAGAAACCCGACCAAGGAAAATGCCGGAAAATATATTACCCTGACGGAACAACCCGCAGACACGAAGTCGGCCAAATCGCAGAAGAAAATATCAATAAAACAATCTTTCTCCGTCCGGCCATCACCAATTTTTAATATAGGAACGGTTGGATTGTTACCTGTTCCTGTTTCCGGGTTTTCCGGTTACGGGGCCACTGTGGCTGGCAACAGCATCACTTTTTCTTACGCAAATAACAATCTGCTACAAGACCCTGGTGCCCTGAATGTTTCTATTGGTTCCCAGTTCCTTATTGAGCCGTCCCGGGTCATCCCGCCGCTTTATAACAGCTCGGAGTATGATCGCGCCAATAATCGGCAGGTTTATAATCTGTCCGTTGGCATGGGCTATGCCGGGTTCCGGGTGGGGGCGTCTTTCAGCAGGGAAAGAACGCTGTATGCCCCCGGATTGAAAGGCTATGACTTTGGTCTGGGCTATAGCGGTGATAAGTGGGGGGCCAATATCCGGTTTGGCGAGTACAAACGGGAGCGTGATCGCCTGTTTGAGACAACCCGGGAATTTTATAACAATATTTCGGCACTGGAAGTCGGCGCGGCCTATCAAATATTCTCAAACATCCGGTTTACCGGTCGCTTTACCTATTATTCCTATGGTCATAAGAATGCCCGCGACAAGATCAGAAACAGTCAGGTATTCTTTCTCGGAACCAATGTGAATTTTTAAGTTTTCTCCCTAAAATAAGTTTTCCCCCCTGAAAACTGTGTGGGCCATCTCTGGTGCGACTGTCATCTAGCGGGCGGTGTTCTGACATCATCCTGTATTTCTGCGAAGCCACGAATGGCCGCAATCCCGGCCAACCCCAGGCCAATAAGCTGATGAATATTTTCCGGGCCGATGCCGCCAAGGGCAAACAGCGGCAGTGTCGTCTGCCTCACCATCGCCGTAACCCCGGCAAGACCGAGCGTAGCCGCCGCCCCGGTGCCGGTTTCCGGGTGGCTCAGGGTCGGAAAAACCGGCGCAATCAGGCCCGCATCAACCGGGAGGTCTGCCGCCCGGCAAACCGCATCCGGATCATGACAGGACAGCGTTATTATCCACCGCGGGTGCGCAGCCCGGATTTTTACCACCTGATCCATCTGTGCTTCGGGCAAATGAATACCGTCGGCCTGTAACGCTGTCGCCAGCGGCTCATCCCCGGCAACCAGAAACGGAACCCCTCTTTTAGCACAGGATAGTGACAGGGCCGCCCCCAGCTTTTCCCGGGCCGGATGATCATAATCACGGAAAATAACCGCGCAGCCCATGGGCAGCGTCGCAATCACCGTTTGTGGCCGGGCAACCGCCTGCTGATCGGTGATAAAAAAGGCCTGCGGCAGCTTTCCCCGCTGACCGTAGGTGCGGCTATGATCGCGGTTGAGGCCCGCTGCTATCTCTGCTAATGTCGCGGCGTGAAATGTCATGACCGCCACCATAATACAGGAAATAAACTGTGACCAGTAAAGTCGAAACCGTTTTGAATAATATTTGTGCCACCGCGCAATCCTGCGGTCGCCCGCCAGATGATATTGCGCTGGTTGCGGTCTCCAAGACCCAGCCAATTACCGCAATTATCCCGGTTCTGGATCAGGGGCAGCGGCTATTTGGTGAAAATAAAATTCAGGAAGCCGCCGGGAAATGGCCCACACTCAGGGCGCAATACAGCGACGCCAAACTGCATCTGATCGGCCCGCTGCAAAGCAACAAGGTGCGACAGGCGATCCTGCTGTTTGATGTTATTGAAACCATCGACCGGCCAAAACTCGCTCGCGCCATTGCCCGCATCAGCCGCGAAGAAGGCAAATTCTGTGACTGCTATATTCAGATCAATATTGGCCGCGAACCGCAAAAAGCCGGTGTTGACCCGGACGAGGCCGATGCCTTTGTCACCCTGTGCCGGGATGAATTGAAGCTGCCGGTTTGCGGGCTGATGTGCATTCCGCCGGCGGCACAGGACCCGGCGCCTTACTTTCGGCTGCTCGGGGAAATTGCCCGGCGTAACGGCCTTGAAAAATTATCAATGGGCATGAGCGGGGATTATCAAACCGCCATTCGCTGCGGCGCGACCTCAGTCCGGGTCGGCACCGCCATTTTCGGTGCGCGGACAGCAGCCCAATAAAAAGCGGACAGCAGCCCAATAAAAAACGGTGTTCCTTACTCAGGAACACCGGCAGTTGGAAGATATCAGACGAATTGAGGGTTAATCAATTTGAGGGATTCAAGGGGGGGACGACCCGTAATGTTGTGTCCGGCGACAGCACCGGCAGGATTTCCAGCAGGTCCTGTTTTTTCAGCGCGATACATCCCTTTGTCGCTTCAAGCTGTTGCTGATCGGAATTTTCGCGGGCGACATGCAGGAATATAGCGCTGCCCCGGCCTGTTTCCACCGGGTCATCATTATGGCCCAGCACAATGATGACATCATAAACATTATCCTCGCGCCACAATCGTTCGGCGCTGGCATGATAGGGCAGCATCACCGCGGTGTTATAGGCCCGGTCCTGCGGATCATCGCACCAGCCATCCTCCTGCAGCAGCGCCATCATCGGCACCCGGCTGTAAATTGGTTTGGACAATCTGTCATAACGGTAAAAAACTGTTCTGAGCGGAAATATGCCTTTGGGCGTTTTCATATCACCTTCCGTTTTTGACCGGGTAATCCCCTGTTTGCCGAGCGCACAGGGATAGGTTCGTCCGCCGAGGGCGAGGGTACCCACAGCCGGATTGTCATTGGCCGGGGTGACGATAATTTCTGTTGCCGTATCGGTCATAATTCTGTCCTTCCAAGACTGTCGCTTTATTTCAAACTGTCGATTTCAGCGGCAAGGTTATGATTTTTGTCGGTGACAATGCGCTCCAGTATCTGAATACGTTGTTCCAGTGCATTGATTCTGGCCACACAGGGATTGATTTTCTGCTTGATATGGGTGTCAACATTGGTCGCCAGATCATCCATAAAGCTGTCCGATGCCGCAGCATTCTTTCGTTTAAAATAACTTTTCAGAACCCCGGCACTTGCACCAATAAATACGATCAGGACGACCATTTCAAACACGTTCATACTCTTATCCCTCTTCTTTCTTTAATATCAAAAATTATATGATTTATCGTCAAGCAACAGGCTGACCAGCAGATACCCCAGGATCATCACCACCGGCCCGATAAATATCAGAGCCAGAATACCGGCAAGACGCAGGATCAGCGGGTTCAGCCCCAGATAGTCGCCAAGGCCCGAGAATATCCCGCATATTTTACCCTGACGGCTGTTTTTATAGAGCTTTTTGCGTGTGGCAAACTGAAATCTAGTCATTATTTTTCTCCGAGTTTTTCTCCAGATCCTCAAATTCTTTATGCAGGCTGTAATGGCGCGAGGTGACATGGGCTTCGGCGGCCCTGAGGCGGCGTTCAATTTCGCGAAATTTATGACGGACATCGCGGATGGTGTTTTTCGGCTGGGTCCGAACCCCCTTCCAGAAATCATCCTCTGCCTTGCTTTCAAACAGATCGGCCGGTTTTGGCTCCAGCAGCCAGTACATCAGGAAATAGGCAATAATGGTAATGCCACTGGCCGGGCTAAGCAGGCCAAGAACAGCCGCGATTCTGATGATGGTGCGATCAATGCCGGTGTAATCGGCGATGCCGGCACAGACGCCGAAACATTTGCCATTTTTCCTGTCCAGATAGAGCTTGTTATAGCGCGGCGGTTGATTATGGTGGGAAAAAGTCATTATTTTGCCCTCCAGTCCGGGGATTCGGCATCAAGAATTCGTTCAATATTCTGGATACGGCCCTCTATCCGTTCGGCACTGTCCCATAATTCGGTCAGAATTTTTTCATCTTCGGAGGTCAGTGTCTTTGACTGTTTCCACTTGGTCGTATAGTGAAAAATGATCAGAAGCGGGGCGACAACCACCATAAACAGGATACCAAGAGTTTCCATTGTCGAAGCCTTTTTTTGTTAACAGCTTGTGAATATTATATTATTTTTTAGCCTGAGCCGCATTATCAGCCTTTCCAGCCTTGATCTTGGACTTCAGTGCCGCCAGATCACCGGCAACCTGCTGCTGTGATTCAAGGTCGGCAAACTCTTCGCTCAGGGATTTTTCCCTGCCGATATCAGCGGCCTCAACCCGGCTTTCGGTATCATCAACACGTTTTTCCATCTGGGTAAAGCGGACCATGACGTCTTCAATCCGGTTATCATAGAGTTTCTGCCGGACTTTGAGCTGGCTCGAGGCACTGGCCTGACGTTCAACCAGTGACCGCTGTTTCTGGCGGGCTTCCTTTATTTTAGCCTCCAGACTGATAATATCACTCTCATATTTTTTCAGGGCCTCGTCCAGCGGTCCGCGGTCACTCTCCAGACTTTCGGCCATTTCTGCAAGTTTTGCCCGCTCAATCAGGGCGGCATTGGCCAGGTCTTCGCGATTTTTATTGAGCGCCAGTTCCGCCTTGTCATACCAGTCCTGGCGCGCATCGGTGAGGCGGTGCATATTCCGGTCAAGCTCCTTGCGGTCGGCAATCACCCGCGCCGCCGAGGACCGAACCTCGACCAGAGTATCCTCCATTTCCTGAACCATCAGGCGGATCATCTTGGCCGGATCTTCGGCCCGATCGAGAATATGGGTGATATTGGAATTCACAATATCGCTAAGGCGGGTAAAAATACTCATTATCTTTTCTCCATGTTGTCGTTGCACCCCTCTCGTGGTACTCGACCTTTACTTTGCATGAGCTGTGCCAGTTTGGGCTATTTTAGTTAAGATATTGATTTCAAAGGATATAAATTTTTTCTGGCAAATTACTGTTTAGTGTAATACACTATTAATTAGTGAAAATAGATAATATTTAATAATATGCGCTTAAATTTACCTCAGGACCAGACCCTGATCGGCGAAAGCCCGGCCTTTCTGGAAATTATCGATCAATGTTCGCGCGCGGCCCGCCATGACCGGCCGGTGCTGGTGATTGGCGAACGCGGCACCGGCAAGGAACTGATCGCCGCCCGGCTGCATTTCCTGTCGCCGCGCTGGGAGGGCAGTTTTGTTCAGGTCAATTGCGCCGCCCTGCCGGAAAACCTGCTCGAATCAGAATTATTCGGTCATGAGGCCGGGGCCTTTACCGGGGCCAGCGTCCGCCGTATTGGCCGCTTTGAGGAGGCCGATAATGGCACGCTGTTTCTCGATGAGATCGCCACCACGTCGCTGGCGGCACAGGAAAAACTGCTGCGGGTCACCGAATATGGCAGTTTTCAGCGTATCGGCAGCAACAAGACCCTGCACAGCGATGTCAGAATCATCGGCGCGACCAATATTGATCTGCCGACGGCGGCGGACCGGGGCGCGTTTCGCCATGACCTGCTCGACCGGTTGGCCCTCGACGTTATCACCCTGCCGCCGTTGCGCGCACGCCGCGACGATATTATGCTGCTCGCGGCCCAGTTTGGCCAGCGGGTGGCGCAGGAGCGGAACTGGACCAGCTTTCCCGGATTTTCCGCTGACATGATTGCGGCTCTGAACGCCTATCGCTGGCCCGGCAATATCCGTGAGCTGAAAAATGTTATTGAGCGGGCGGTTTATCATGCGGAAGATGAATTCACCCCCTTGTCCCTGCTTGAAATTGACCCGTTTCAATCACCGTTCCGGCCCCGGAGCAGCCCGGCGGCAATCCGTGATGAGGATAAAAATCCGCCCCGATCACAAAATAATCCTTCCGCCAACATCCTGCCGGTTGATTACGCTCAGGCGGTGACGGCGCTGGAGTATAAATTGCTGAAAGGGGCGCTGAAGGCCAACAAATATAATCAGCGTGACAGCGCGAAATTCCTTAATCTCAGCTATCATCAGCTGCGTCATCAGCTGAAAAAACATCAGCTGTTATAACCTGTTTCCGCTTGGCCAGAAAGCGGTAGCTCAGCACCGAAATCATACTCGATAACAGCATCATGCTGGTCATCGGGATGATATTATCGCCATGAAGCAGGCCAAGGATCGCGCTCAAAATGCCGCTGATAATGAACAGGCTTGAGCCCAGAATAGCGGTTGCCGAACCGCTGTTATCCTTGAAATCCTCAAGAAAACAGGCATAGCTGTTAGGCACGGTAATGCCGTTGGCACCGACAATAATCATGATCATCGGCACCACCATATAAATATTCCTGTGATCAATAAACGCCAGATCAACGGCCTGCCCACCCCACAGAATAGCACTGGCCACCAGTTGAATGATAATCCCGGCCCCGATCAGTTGATGGGAGCTGAAGATATTGAGCAATAACGGATTGAGGCGGTTAAACATCATCATGACGATAATATTGGCACCAAATAACAGCGGGAACATGTCCGTTGATACCCCGAGATAGCTGATATAGGCAAAGGCCGAGCCGGTGAGAAACAGGAACATTACCGACGAGCTGAAAGTCTGGGTAATCATATAGCCGACCGCCTGACGGTTGGTCAGTACCAGCCGGTAATTATGCCATATTTTATCCATATGCAGCCGGTCGGACAGCGGTTTTTTCCGCTCGGGCAGACACAGCAGGATAATGCCGAGAGAAATCAGCGCATAACCGGCAAGAAAGCCAAAAATCAGCCGCCAGCCGCCGATTTGAAGCAACAACGCCCCGACCGCCGGGGCCACCAGCGGTGCCAGCATCATCACCACCCCGATCAGGGCAAACATATTCGCCGCTTCCTTGCCGCGAAAACGGTCACGGACCACGGATGGGGCAATCACGGTGACAAAGCCACCGCCAAAGGCCTGAATAAACCGGCCCACAATCGCGGTTTCAATATTGGGCGCGATAATAATTCCGATGGTCGCAACAAAAAAGATGATCACCCCCGGGCCACCAACCCGCCGACGGCCATAATGATCGGACAGCGGCCCGCCGACCAGCTGACCCAGAGCATAGCCGACAAAAAATGCCCCGACCGTCAGCTCAACCATACCGGTACTGGTACCGAACCAGCGTGCCATTGCCGGCATCGCTGGCAGATAGGTATCAACGGAAAATGGCGTCAGGGCAACCAGCCCGGCCAGCATAACCGCCAGAATTTTCGGAGAAAAATCAGGCCTCATCAGATCATAAACTCAGTGTTATTATTCAGGGCAACAGATGCCCGGTTTATTGTTCAGGGCAACAGGTTGCCCGGGTTATTGCTCAGGACAACAGGTGTCCGGGTTATTGCTCAGGACAACAGATGCCCGGCGCGGTTCTTCTTGGTTGCCAGATAATGGCTGTTATGGGCGTTGGCGGGAAAGGCATGGGCAACCCGCTCGACTACCGTCACCCCGCAGGCTTCCAGTCCGGTGACTTTCAGCGGATTATTGGTGAGCAGGCGCACTCTGGAAAAGCCGAGTATTTTCAGCATCCGCGCCGCCGGTTCAAAAATCCGTTCGTCAGCATAAAATCCCAGCCGTTCATTGGCGTCAATAGTATCAAAGCCCTGATCCTGCAACTGATAGGCCCGGAGCTTGTTAATCAGGCCGATACCGCGGCCCTCCTGTGACAGATAGAGCAGTATGCCGCCACCTGCCACCTGCATATGGCGGATGGCGCCATTCAACTGCTCCCCGCAGTCGCATTTGAGCGAGCCGAGCAAATCGCCGGTAAAACATTGCGAATGAATCCGGGTCAGCACCGGTTGATGACGGCTGGGGTCACCGATAATCAGGGCAAAATGCGCCGTGCCGCCATCGTCGGGGCGAAAGGCGACCATGGTGGTGTCAACCGCGCCAGCGAGCGGTACGGTGGCCGCGGTGATCTGCTGCAATGTCTGGGCTTCATGATGGTCGAACGCCAGCACATCTGCCGCCTGCGCATGGAGCAGACCATGGGCGTCGGCCCAGTTTCTGCCGTCTTCTGTCGGCAGAAATGCAGAGAATAATGCCGCCGGTAACAGTCGGGCAAGCTTGCATAATTTAATCCCGGCCTCGTGAATGGCGCGCGCCGGTTGCCGACCTGCCGCCCGGAAGGGACCAAGCAGGGGATGCATCAGATCATCCGCCGGGTCCGCCATCAACTGGATTACCGCCGCGGTCATATGGTCCGACAGACTGATCAGGGCAACCGCGCTGTTGCGTGGCGGAATGCGTAAAATATTGGCCCGGTTACGGCTGAGGCCGACCACCGGATCGGCGCACCCGAGACGGCGAAACCGCGCGATCCACAAATCAGTCAGCAATTCCGCCGACTGCACCAATATTGACCGGCTATCATCACTGATGACAACGGCCAGCCCGCGCCTGAGGTCGGCCGCCGCCCGTTCGACGGTCACAATCCGGTGATCAACCAGGTTTTCTGTCGGCCGGTCTATTGTATGAGGCGGTTCGGGGGCCATATTTATATCCATTAGGTCGCGGGTAAATAACTGTGCTATATTGGCATATATAGTATAGCATCGCAAAAAAAACAGGATTAATTGATGGATCAGAGCTATAGCATCCTGCTGGTGGATGATGATGGGGATTTGCGGGCAACACTGGCGGAGCAACTTACCTTTCACGAGGAATATACCATTACCGAGGCCGGATATGGCATGGAGGGGCTGAAAATTGCCCGGGAGGGTAAATTTGACCTGATCATCCTTGATGTCGGCCTGCCGGATGTTGATGGCCGCGAAATATGCCGGATGATGCGCAAGGCCAATATCAGGATTCCGGTGATCATGCTCACCGCCAATGACAGCGAAAGCGACACTATCCTCGGACTGGATGCCGGGGCTAATGACTATATCACCAAACCGTTTAAATTCGGTATTCTGCTGGCACGGGTCAGGGCGCAACTGCGCCAGCATGCCATTAGCGAGGATGCGTCTTTTATCATTGGCCCCTATCATTTCAAACCCGGGGACAAGACCCTCACCCACCGGCAAACCAACGCGCTGATCCGGCTGACAGAAAAAGAAACCGCGATTCTGAAATATCTCAAACGCTCCGACGGCAGCCCGATCAGCCGCGACGTGTTGCTGGACGAGGTCTGGGGCTATAATGCCGGGGTGACCACCCACACGCTGGAGACCCACATCTATCGCCTGCGCCAGAAGATAGAACCAAACCCGTCCGCCGCCACCATCCTGATCACCGATAGCGGCGGTTACCGCCTCGGGGTTTAGGGCCATGACCCCGGCCAATTATTCTGGACTTAAGCTGTGGACTGGGGTATCACCCTTGCCATGAGCTTCGAGATTTCCTTTACCCGCCGATATTGCATGAGCCACCGCCTGTTCAATCTTAAAAACAGCCGGTGTTTCATCCCCCATGGCCATAATGAACATGTCAGGGTGTGGCTGATGGCGGCCGGCGGCACAGACCAGCTTGACGGCGCGATCAACATGATGGCGCCGTTCGCGGTGCTGAAATCGCGCTGGCATCAGTGGATTGACGATCATGTTGACCACAGCCTGCAACTGTCCAGCCACGATCAACTGCTGGATTATTTCAAGACGACGGAGCCGGAAAATCTACCGCGTATCATGGTGATGCCCGGCGACCCGACGACCGAGCTGCTGGCGGCGTGTTTCCTGTCGAAAATCAATGCCATTCTGTTCGATCAGGGGCTGGCGGTGCGCTGCCATAAAATAGAGATTATCGAAACACCGACCAACAGCGTCAGCTTCAGCGGCAATCCGGCGACGGTTATCTCCACCGATCATTATATCGGGGCCAGTTCGCCATGGTGGCAGCGACCGGACATGTCGATCAATGATCTGGACATATAATCATGGCCGAGGCAATCCTGATCACCGCCGCCGGTAAACGCATTGGTAAATGTCTGGCTGAGTGGCTGGCGAAAAAGGGTTATTTCATCTATCTGCATTATCACAGCGGACAGGATGAAACCCGGGCCACCCTGAAAAAAATTCAGCAGGCCGGTGGCGACGGCACACTGGTCCGCTGTGACCTGAACCAATATCAGGAGGTCGAAGCCCTGATCCCCCGCTGTGATAATCCGGATCATCCGCTGCGCCATGTCATCAACAATGCTTCACAATTTATCAATGACCGCCTGACTGATTTTACCGAGGACAGCTTTGCCTCCCATCAGAATATCAATCTGCGTAGTCCGCTGCAACTGGCGCGCGCGCTCCATCGGGTGATTCCGGACCGGGAAAAAGGCAGCGTTATCAATATTCTCGACAGCAAGGTATTTGCGCTTAATCCTGATTTCCATTCTTACACCTTAAGTAAATACGCTCTGCTGGGGGCAACTGAAATGATGGCGCAGGCGTTGAGCCCGAAAGTCCGGGTTAACGGGATCGCCCCCGGGCTGAC
>JAADGA010000014.1:0-3625 GCA_013152615.1 Alphaproteobacteria bacterium | reverse complement strand
TTGCCCGCGTTGCCGAGCTTTTGATCACCGCCACCTCCATTAACGGGGTCACGCTGCCGGTCGATGGCGGCCAGAAAATGATGAATTTTACCGGTGACATCGTCAATATAGCAAAGAAAATCCTTGAGCCTTAAACGCTGAACTCAACCATAACCGGGGCGTGATCCGAGGGTTTCTGCCAGCCTCTGGTCGCTTCAAGAACCGTCATCATCGTCATCGCGGATTTTAGCGCCGGACTGGTCCAGACATGATCCAGCCGTCGGCCCCGGTCGGCCGCCTGCCAGTCTTTGGCCCGGTAGGACCACCAGCTATAAAGCCGTTGCGGTTCCGGAACAAAATTACGCATAACATCACTCCAGTCATGGGCCGCCATCAGCGTCATCATCTTCCGACATTCGAGCGGGGTATGGCTCACCACTTTCAACAGTTGCTTATGGGACCAGACATCACTTTCATACGGGGCGATATTCAGATCCCCGACCAGAATATTGCGGCTGTCGGGCGCCAGTTGCCCTGACCATGCCGTCATTTCATCCAGAAACTGAAGTTTATGGGCAAATTTATCATTCAGCGCCGCATCCGGGATATCGCCACCCGCCGGTACATAGAAATTATGCAGTTTGATCCCGCCCGGCAGGCCCGCTTCGATATGACGGGCGTCACCCTTGCCACACCAGTCCTGACGATCAATATCCTCCAACCCAATGCGGGAGAGAATCGCGACCCCGTTATAGGATTTCTGTCCGGCTATCGCCTGATGACAATAACCGCGTTCAGTAAAGAAATCGCCGGGAAACATATGATCCTGAACCTTGGTTTCCTGAAAACAGAGGATGTCCGGGTGATAATCCCGAATGAGCCGATCGACCAGATCAAGTCTGGCCCGAACCGAATTTATATTCCATGTAATCAGTCTGATTGCGGTCATGTTATCCCTTAAAAAATATTGAACGTTGTCCCCATAATCCCAAGCGGCCACCAGCCACTTTCGAAAAACTGATATTTCAGGGTGAAGGGGTGATCATCGCCGACTCCGGCGGCAATGACCAGTGCCGCCTGATAACAGGCCTGTACCCCCTCGCCAATCGCGGCTTTCATCAGCTCTTCGTCGGTAATGCCCCAGCGTTCCGCCGCCATCAGCACGCCTTCGCCGACATATTCCGAGGCGACACTGGTCACCCGCGTCAGCACCATTTGCAGCAATTCAGGGTCGATGGTATCGGTTATTTCCATGGTCAACGCCGCCATAAGCTGCTGCTCAACCTCCCAGAACGGGCTGTTCCAGTCATTGGTTTCAAGGGCGTCGGCAGCCTGCTGCCAGTCCTCTACCGCCGCCGCCGTAACCTCGGGAAAGCCAAGCGCGTCCAGATAGGATACCGACAAATCAAGCAGCGGCTGTTCCAGCGGTTCGCCGACATAGCGGAACCAGTCGGTATGGGCAATCAGGCGGGTAAAGCGCAGCACCAGCACCAGTGTCGGATAATCCGCCAGCGCATCAATTTCCAGATCGTCGTCTTCGTCCATAATTACTCCTGTATCTGCGATATAGATCAATAAATTATTTGGCGGAAAAGATATACAAAAAAAAGCCCGGTCAGCATTGTGACCGGGCAGTATCGTGCAATACGCACTACAAGAGGAAAGGGGGAGGGAAAAACCTCTTGCCATATAGTCTGGAACACGGCAGCAATCTGAGGAAGGAATGACTGGCTACCGGCACAACCCATACTATACATAATATATGGGTCGTGATTTCATATTTTCAAGGGTATTTCGCCGAAAAAAGTCAGGTTTTTTAGGGGATGAGGGACAATGCCGCTGGTGATCAGGCGCGGCCAATGATCCCGGATATTGCTGCCGCTCAACATCAGCGGACAGGACATATCAGCAGAATTAACCGGCTGCTGCGGGCAGGTCTAGAAAGACCTTATCCCCGGCAACATAGGTCGGGATCACCGGGCTGCAACCGCAGTCGGGACCGAGGGCCTCGCCATTCTCCAGCGAAATATTCCAGTTATGCAGCGGGCAGGAAACACTGTTGCCATGGACAATGCCCTGTGACAGCGGCCCGCCTTTATGCGGACATTTGTCTTCAAGGGCGAAAATCGCCCCGCTGGCGGTTTTAAAAATAGCGATATCGGTGCCGCCGGTCTTAACAACGCGTGAGCCCATATAGGGAATATCATTCAATTGACCGACTTCAATCCAGTTCTGTGTCATCAGGTTATCCTAGCTGTGCGAGAGGGGTAAATTCAGGGGCGTGGGCTTTGTTATTCACCCGTTCGGCCCACGGGTCCTGCTGGCTCCCCTGTTGGGAAATATGGAAGCGCTGTATCAGTTTTTCGCGGTTGTCAGCATCATCAACGATACGCTTTCTGATGCTGTCCAGCCCGACACGTATGACCCACGGCGCGGTACGTTCGAGATAATGGCCCTCTTCACGATAGAGCTGGAGGACGGCGGCGGCATATTGCCTGACCTCGGCATCGGTTGCAACCTTGCACAACAGGTCACAGGCGCGGACATGGATACCGCCATTACCGCCGATATAAAGCTCCCAGCCGCTGTCAACCGCGACCACCCCAAAATCTTTGATAGTGGCTTCGGCACAGTTTCTCGGGCAGCCACTGACCGCCATTTTGAATTTATGCGGCGTCCAGCTGCCCCAGGTCATTTTTTCAAGCTCGACCCCCATGCGCATCGACATCCGGGTGCCGAAGCGACACCATTGCTGGCCAACGCAGGTTTTTACCGTGCGCACAGATTTACCGTAAGCATGGCCGGAGACCATACCGGCGGCATTAAGATCGGCCCAGACCGCCGGTAAATCCTCTTTTTTAATGCCGAGCAGGTCAATACGCTGACCGCCGGTAACCTTGACGGTGGCGACATTGAATTTATCGGCGACATCGGCAATGGCGCGCAATTCCTGCGCCGTGGTCAGGCCACCCCACAGGCGCGGAATCACACTATAGCTGCCGTCTTTCTGGATATTGGCATGGACTCTCTCATTGATATAGCGTGACTGGTAATCATCCCGATAGTCACCGGGCCAGGCGGCGATCAGGTAATAATTCAGCGCCGGGCGGCATTTGGAGCAGCCATTGGGGCTTTTCCAGTGCAGGGCCTGCATGATCGCCGGAATTGCCTTGAGCGCGTTGAGCAGGATCAGATGACGAACATCGTCATGGGTATGGTCGGTGCAGCCACATAGCGGTGTTGCCGCCGGGGCCTGATAACCGCCGTCAAGGGTCAGTGCCATCACCTGTTCCACCAAATGGGTGCAGGAACCACAGCTCGCGGAAGCTTTGGTATGAATGCGGACGTCTTCCAGACTGGTCAGGTCTTTGTCTGTAATTGCGGCCATGATAGTGCCCTTGGAAACACCGTTACAACCGCAGATTTCCGCCTCGGGCGGCAGGGCGGCAACGGCGGCCAGCGGGTCCACCACCGTGTCCGCCATTGACAGCGACTGGCCGAAAATCAGATGATCACGGATATCGTCTATTTTATCCTTGTCTTTCAGGAGCTGAAAATACCACGGGCCATCGGTGACGTCACCATATAATACCGTGCCGACGATACGGTCATCCCGGATCACCAGCCGTTTATAGACGCCGCGCCG
>JAADGA010000013.1 GCA_013152615.1 Alphaproteobacteria bacterium | reverse complement strand
ACATTGACTGCCGCAATGATCTGTTTCAGGGCCGCAGTCGACTCCCGGTCCGGACAGGAAAGGCGGACAATATCCGCCCCCGCCTGTTCCATCTGCCGGATTTGATCAATAGTAGCCTGAACGTCACTGGTCAGGCTGTTGGTCATGCTTTGCACCGAAATCGGCGCATCACCGCCAACGGCAACGGAGCCAACCATGATCTGTCGGCTTTTGCGCCGCGAAATATCACGATAAGGACGGATAGTCATCTGTCAGCAATTCCTGAGGTCGTTTTAGGAGTCTGTTCGGGCGTCAACATGCGAAATGTTACCACGAAGATCAAGTGGAATCGCGAAAAACTAGCGGTTTTTGGTAAATTGCGGCGGTAAAATTAATCCCGATATTATTTCAGCGCGAGGCCTGAACCCCGTTCATCAGCAAATTATCCTGATCCAGACTGATCCCGCTGCGGACCTGCCCCGGTCCGCCGAGAGACGATACCACCCGGTCACCAACAAGAATCGATACGGCCCCGGCATCGCTGGTCATCAGGGTCAGGCCCTTGCGATCGGTCAGGGAAAACTGCTCCCCTGCCAGTAAAACCCGATCCACCAGAATTTTACTGTCTTTATCCATAATCCGAATCCAGGTGTCCTTGCTTACGGACAGACGAACCTTGTTCCGGATAAAATTCAACGATCCGGCCGGTGATTCCACCGGGGCGGCATTTACTTTTTGAACCAGATCAAACCCCTGAGCCTTCTCCGGTGCTTTCTTCTGCACAGCAGCAATCTTTACCGCTACGGGTACGGCGCTCGCCCTAACCGGGGTTTTGCTATATTTTGCGGGGGATTTCTGCTCGTCACTGGACACTTTCGCCAGAATGCTGGACGTGACAGCAGAAACATCCGGCAATGATGATACTAACAGTCGATCACTCCCCTTCATCGAAAACCAGACACCGTAAATCACCAGTGCCGTCAATATTATCAGTGATATAATCATCTGCTGACGGTGATTATGTTTTTTCTCTACCCCGAGGAAAACCAGATCAACCTTTTTGGTGCTGCCGGTAAAGTCTTTTTTATACCGGGCCACAATCTGCGCCACATTCAATCCGAGATAGGCCGCATAATTTTTCAGAAAGCCCGCCGCATAACAGGCAGAGGGAAATTTATTGAAATCGTCCCGTTCCAGCGCCACCAGCAAATGGGGCCGAATACATAAATCAGCCGATATTTTTTTCATATCTGATTCACGTAAGGCCATTCGGGCCTTAAAAAGCTGCTGACCCACGGTTACCGCTGCCGCCTGACTATCCACGCA
This sequence comes from Alphaproteobacteria bacterium, assembly GCA_013152615.1. GTDB lineage: Bacteria > Pseudomonadota > Alphaproteobacteria > Sphingomonadales > Emcibacteraceae > Paremcibacter. The sequence goes on along the minus strand of JAADGA010000013.1, from coordinate 10,332 downwards.
CGGGGAAACCTCCCCCGCAGCCGCGCCATACCCTACATCATTCTTCAAGATAACATTCTGATCCACTGCCCTACTATCCCAACAAACTTATTTGCATCCCGAGCTTTTCACCAATATATTTACGCCGTTAACCACAGCCACGCGATACCCCCACGACATAACTGTCATTCTACCCTGATATACTTGCGATTTTATTAACCAGCAGAGTCAAAATGATTAAAATTAATCCTTTATTCATCTTTTGCTGATCAGCTTTTTTATATTTGTGGGAACAGTGGACATTAGACTCATTTGAAGAGTCAATAAAAAACTACAAATACACTGAATTTAAACGAAAAAACCCGAAAATATCATATTTTTATATCATGATCCCGGGCAAAGGCGGTCAGCAGGGCGGTAAGACTGTGGTCGGAACGACTCAGTAGCGTTTGCATATAATCCCGGGCCATGGCCAAATTCAGGCTGCGAATCATCATTTTTACCGGACCGACCGCCGCCGGGGTGATCGACAGCCGGGTGAAGCCGATCGCCAGCAGCGCGAGCGCGGTAACCGGTTTTGCCCCTATTTCCCCACACAGGGTTACCGGCACGTTATAGTGACGACATTTGTCAACAATGGATTTCAGCATGGTCAGCGCCGACGGCGAAACCGGATCATAGCGGCCGGCCAGTTTTGGATTTTCCCGGTCACAGGCAAAGAAAAACTGCAACAGATCATTACTGCCGATAGAGATAAAATCCAGCAGTGGCAGTAGATTATCCAGTTGCCAGACCAGTGCCGGAACCTCGAGCATGGTGCCAACCCGGATATTGGTCGGCATATTTTCCTGAATATTTTCCTGAATATTATCTTTGGCGGTTTTTAACGGCTGTCTGAAGCGTTTTTTCTGACGGCTGATTTCCTTGTCAAGGATTTCCCGGGCCATTTTAAATTCATTAACATCGGTAATCATCGGGAACATGATATTAAGCTCCTGCCCTGCCGCCGCATCCAGCAATGCCCGCACCTGGTACCGCAGCAACGCCGGACGATCAAAAGCAATGCGAATGGCCCGCCACCCCAGTGCCGGATTGGCTTCATCATCCCGTTTCAGAAAAGATACCGGCTTGTCGCCACCAATATCCAGCGTGCGGAACACCACCGGTTTACCCTCTGCCGCGTCGAGAATTTCCCGGTAAAAAGCGGCCTGTGGCCCGACCCTCGGCAATGACGCACTGACCATAAACTGAAATTCTGTCCGGAATAACCCGACCCCGGAGGCACCGGAGCGTTTCAGTCCCTCCATATCGATACTCAGCCCGGCATTGACCTGAAGATCAATCGCCACCCCGTCCAGCGTTACCGCCGGCTGGTCCCGGAGCGCGTCATATTCCGCCAGCAACATATTACGCGATTTGATAGTCTGCCGATAGCCATAGAGAATCTCGGATGACGGCGATAAATAAACAACGCCTTCAATGCCATTGATAATCACCCGTTCGCCTTCGGCCACCGCCAGCAGGGCCTCTTCGGCCTGGCCGATCATCGGAATCCCGAGCGCCCGGGCGACAATGGACACATGGGCGGTTTGCGAGCCTTCCTGAAGAATAACCCCGCACAGCTTGTTGCGGTCATAATCCAGCAGGTCCGCCGGTCCCATATTATGAGCCACCAGAATAACCTTGTCCGGCAGATTATCCGAGGCCGCCGTCCCGACCAGCCCCATCAGATGGCGGTTGAGACGGTTGGCAAGATCATCCAGATCGCTCAGCCGTTCCCTGAGGTAGGGGTCCGACATTTTCTGCATCCGCGCCCGGTTATTAAGCTGCACCCGTTCCACCGCCGCCTCTGCGGTCATGCCGGTATTTATGATCGCCTCAATTTTTGATTTCCAGCCTTTATCGCGGGCAAAAAGCATATAAACATCAAGAATTTCCTTATGCTCGCGCTGATGACGGACATCTTCGGCGGACATCATTTCCCTGATTTGATCCTGCAAGGATTTCAAGGCACTGTTGAGGCGCTGTTTTTCCAGTGATACATTATCGGTCAGATGTTTGATCACCTCAATTTTCGGCTCATGGAAAACCGCGACCCCCTCGGCCATGCCCTCGGCAAAAACCACGCCTTCAAACCGTGAGGTCGCGGCGCGTTCCAGCGTCGCTTCACGCTGTTCCTGCGGATCAAACAGATCGCCGCTGCCAATGATTTCCGCCAGCACCATGGCCACCGTTTGCAGGGATTCCTTTTCTTCCTGCATATAATTGCGCCGGGTTTTATTCTGTATAACCAGCACCCCGACCACCTTGCCAAAGCGCAAAATCGGCACCCCGAGCAAAGAGTGATAGACCTCTTCGCCGGTTTCTGCCCGATAGACAAATTTCGGGTGTTTCTGGGCATTGGACAGATTGAGCGGCATCGCGGTGGCGGCAATATGACCGACCAGACCTTCGCCGACCCGAAGTCTGGTTTTATGCACCGCCGATTTCTTCAGGCCCTCGGTGGCAAAAAGTTCCAGTATTTCGCCGCCGCGCATGAAATATACCGAACAGACCTCGGCAATCATATTGCTGGCCACAAGGCGCACGACTTCGGCCAGACGATGCTCGGCACTGCTGGCCCCCGCCATGATGCCATGCAACAGCCTTAACAGCTGACGCGGTGCATTGTTAACCGAAATCAATAGTCCCCTCCTCGAGATCGTACCAAATAGTCATTGCCCCAAATATAGCTGCTGAAATTAACAATGGTTTATATCATATCGTATCAGTCTACGGATAAATAAAAACCGGCCTGGGTCACCAGCTCATCAATAATTTCCTGAACCGGTCGCTGGTTTTTAACCATGCCGACAATCTGGCCCGCCATCAGCGACCCGGCCTCGACATCACCGTCAATCACCGCTTTACGCAGGGCGCCCGCCCAGTAATGTTCGATCTCGAGCTGCGCCGCCTTCATATCCAGCTGCCCGGACTGGTATTTGGCAATGACGTCACGCTGGGCCTGCAGGAAAGATTCAGACGCCCGGTTTTTCAACGCCCTGACCGGAATTACCGGAAAGCGCGGGTCGAGCTGTACCGAGGTCACCGCATCCCGGCTGTTGCCGCGCAGGAAAGCCTTTTTGAAATTTTCATGGGCAATGGATTCAGTCGCACAAACAAAAACTGTACCAAGCTGAACCCCGCTGGCGCCCATTTCAAGATATGACGCCATGACGTCACCGCGACCGATGCCGCCGGCAACAAAAATCGGTACCTCTTTTATAAAGGGCAGGATTTCCTGCGCCAGAACCGAGGTTGATACCGGGCCAATATGGCCTCCGGCCTCCGACCCTTCAATAACAAGTGCCTCCGCGCCCGACCGGATCAGTTTTTTTGCCAGCACCAGCGCCGGAGCAAAACAAATCACTCTGGCCCCGCCGTCCTTCAGCCGTTTTATCGCCGCCGCCGCCGGAATACCCCCGGCCAGAACCACATGTGATACCTTCAGGCGCAGACAGACATCAATCAGCTTCTGAATGTCCGGATGCATGGTAATCAGATTAACCGCAAACGGCTTGCCGGTCAGGGCCCGGGTGGCAATAATTTCATTTTCCAGCAGATCGGGGGTCATATTACCACAGGCAAGAACCCCGAAACCACCGGCATTGGAGATCGCCGCCACCAGATTTCTTTCCGAAACCCAGCTCATGGCCCCACCAAGGATGGCCTGCTCAACCCCCAGAAAATCCTTTCCCCTCTGCCACAATTTCTGTAGCCGGGCATCCCCTGCAACCGTCATTCTCTCACTCCCTTTAACGCTGTTATTTAGGTTCTAGCTATCATCATCGCAATCCAGACCGAAAACCGTATGCAGGGAACGAACGGCAAGTTCGTTATATTCCGCCGCGATCAGAACGCTGATCTTGATTTCCGAAGTTGAAATGACCTGAATATTGATGCCTTTTTCTGCCAAAGATTCAAACATCTGCGCCGCGACCCCGGTATGGGAACGCATGCCGACCCCAATGACGGATATTTTAACCACATCCTTGTCGGCCATCAGTTTGGTATATTTGACATGACCGGAAGTTTCGAGAATTTTTATCGCCTTGTCAATATCAAGCTCCGGCACAGTAAAGGTGAGGTCAGTCTTTTTACCGTCCTCGGATATATTCTGAATGATCATATCGACATTGATATAACCTTTCGCCAGCGGCCCGAAAATCTCCCCGGCGATACCGGGGGTGTTTTCCACCCCGACCAGAGTAATTTTTGCTTCATTTCCGGCATAGGCGATGCCACTGACAACCTGTTTTTCCACTATTTCATCCTCATTCACAACCAGCGTTCCCGGGCGGTCGCTGAAACTTGACAGAACCTGAAGCCGAACGCCATGATTCATCGCCATGACAACAGAGCGCGTCTGTAATACCTTGGCCCCGAGGGATGCCATTTCCAGCATTTCCTCATAGGTAATCCGGTCGAGCTTGCGCGCCGCCGGCACGATCCGCGGATCGGTGGTATAAACCCCCTCGACATCGGTATAAATATCGCAGCGGTCCGCATTCAACGCTGCCGCCAGCGCGACCGCAGAGGTATCCGACCCGCACCGGCCCAGCGTCGTGATCCGGTTATCATCGGAAATACCCTGAAACCCGGCCATAACACAAACAATATTATCCTCAAGCCGGGTTATCATCTGGCGGGTATCAATATTTTCAATCCGCGCCGAGCCATGAATATTATTGGTCTGGAACGGCACCTGCCAGCCAAGCCATGACCGGGCGGATACGCCGATATTCTGTAACGTCAGCGCCAACAGACCCGCCGTCACCTGTTCCCCGGATGAGACCACGGTGTCATATTCACGCGCATCATGCAGCGGCGAGGCTTCTTTGACCCAGCGCACCAGCTGATCCGTTGTCCCGGCCATCGCCGAAACCACCACGGCAATCTGATGACCGGCCGCCACCGATTTTTTAATGCGCTCGGCAACGGCCCGTATCCGGTCAAGGCTGGCAACGGACGTGCCGCCAAATTTCATTACTATTCGTGACATAATTGACTCTGTTTTACCCGATTCTGGATACTCAGAAAGACTGAATTCGCGCTATACATATACGTTCAAGCACCCCTCACGCAAGTGGCCAATGGAAATATAATGTGATTTTCACTGGAATATGATGAAAGTTTAGCTAAATTAGGGTCAGCCGTTGAGATAACATTTGAGAATTATAAAGATGACGTGCCAAAGACAGCAACGGTGAACAAGGATGGTTATGACTGAGAAAAAACAGAATTCCGCCTTTGAAGATATTTCTGCCTCTGTTGACCCGGAAGAGATCGCTCATTTTTCCGCATTGGCAGCGCGCTGGTGGGACCCGGACGGGCCGTTTAAACCGCTGCATAACCTCAACCCGGTGCGGATAGGCTATGCCCGTGACAGCCTGTGCCGCCATTTTGGCCGTACCATCGATGATCCTGCACCGCTTGGCGGCCTCAGAATCCTCGATATCGGCTGTGGTGGCGGCTTGTTATCCGAACCCCTGACCCGGCTCGGCGCCCGGGTGGTCGGGGCCGACGCCGCAGAAAAAAATATTCAGGTTGCCCGGATTCACGCCCGGGAAACCGGCCTGACCATTGATTACCGCGCGATCACCGCGGAACAGCTGGCCGCTGCCGGGGAAAAATTTGACGCCATTGTCAATATGGAGGTCATTGAGCATGTGGCGGATATTCCGTCCTTTCTGACGGCCTGCAACCAGTTGCTTGAAAAGGACGGGCTGATGGTGATGTCAACCCTGAACCGGACCATGAAATCATGGGTTATGGCCATTGCCGGGGCTGAATATATCCTGCGCTGGCTGCCCAGTGGTACCCATAACTGGCACCGGTTCCTCAAACCCTCGGAACTGGTGCGGCTGTTAACCGACGGTAATTTTGCGGTTACTGACCTGAAGGGTATGGTATATCATCCTTTTTCCGGTGACTGGTCACTGCATGATACCGACTTTTCCGTCAATTATCTGGCGCTGACCCGAAAGAGACAAGATAGTGGATAAATACCACAAACCAACAATGATCTGGCAGCCGCGCATCTGGCAGCCAAAAAGCTCCCGGATTGAGCAGCGTCATATCGCCCGGGAAATTCCGCTGGCGCTTGAATATAACTGTATCAGCCACGCGGTGATGATGGCGTCGCCCACAGATATCAGGGATTTCGCCATCGGCTTCAGTCTGACCGAGGGGATTATTGACCACTATCAGGATATTCTTGACCTGACCATCACCCCTGACGACAAGGGCGTTATCGTTTCGCTTGAAATCACACCGGCATGTTTTAGCCGTCTGGATCAATTCAAAAGGATCCTTGCCGGTCGAACCGGCTGCGGATTATGCGGCATCGACCGGCTTGACCATGCGATCCGGCCGTTAAGTCCGATAGAAAGTCGTTTTACCGTTACCGAAGAAGTTGTCTATAACAGTATGAGAAATATTTCCGGACTACAGGTTTTGAACCGGAAAACCGGGGCGTTGCACGCCGCCGCCTTTGCTGCCTCCAGCGGTGAAATCCTGTATATCCGGGAAGATATTGGCCGCCACAATGCGCTGGATAAATTAATTGGTCATATGATGCAGGAAAAAATTAATCCGGCAGACGGCTTTGCGCTGATCACCAGCCGCTGTAGTTTCGAGATGGTTCATAAATGCGCGACTTTTGGCATTCCGCTGCTGGCCGCGGTGTCGGCAACGACTGATCTCGCGCTGAAACTGGCGGAGGAATCCGGCTTATGCCTGATTGCCTTTACCCGCCGGGATGGTATGAATATCTATTGCGACCCGCAAAAAAGACTGAAAACCTGATAGAAAATCTGGACTTACCACCGTTATGATCTGGATCAGGAGCTATTAATTAGCACCATTCTGCGCCAGATAACGCGCGGCCCGTTCAAGGTCCTGCGGCTGGTTAATATTAAAAAAGGGATCGGGGTTTTTATTGTCCCAGACAACTATTTTATGATGATGTCGCCGAATCCACCACATGACCCGTCGGTCACCATGATTGATATATTGCCTGAGGTCAGCCTGTAGCGATACCGGAAAAAACCCCATAACCGGATGGGTTTTATCCCCGGAACCGGCAATGGCGATCATAACCGGATCATTTTTCCGGGCCGCCGCCAGCCGCGACACATAATCAGCGGGAAAAAACGGGCTGTCGCCGGAAAAGGTAACAATATGATGATAGCCTCTTTTCGTCGCGGCTGTCATCGCGGCAAGGATACCGCCGAGCGGCCCCGCATCCGGAAGGTCATCGGCGATGACATCAAGACCATAGGGCAAGATCCGCCCGCGGTCGCCATTGACATTCAGCACCAGTTCAGGGATTTGCGCTTTTGCCCGAAGAATAATATGACCCAGTAGCGTTGTCGCGCCAAATGGCATCAGGAACTTGTCCCGATGACCGGTATTATCAAAAAAATCCTGATTAAACCTGCGGGAAATACCACCGGCAATGATAACCCCCAGCGCTTTTTCAGACACAGCCATGAAAAAACGGCCCTCTAGCTATCGAGTTTGCCCAGCCCCGGAACCGGCAGAATATCAATCCCGTCATTAAGCAGGTCTTCGGTTTCTTCCAGTGAGACCTCGCCATATATGCCGCGGCTTTCGGCCTCGCCAACGTGAATGGCCCGAACCTCGCTGGCAAAATTTTCGCCAACATATTCACATTCTTTTTTAACATGGCTGCGGAATTTCTTCATGGTATCATGCATGTGTTTCAACGCACGTTTCACATCCTCGGCACTGGCTTCCATGGTTTCGGGCACATGGGCAGAGGCCGCCACCATATAATCATCCCCTCCGGTCTCACGCGGGCGGGCGCTGGCGCTTTTGACCACAATATTCGGCGACATCAGGGATTTTACAATGCTGCTGCTGCCACAAAAGGGACAATGGATATGACCCTCGGAAACCTGGGATTCATAAGCATCACTATTCTGAAACCATGCTTCAAAGACATGGTTATCTTCACATCTGAGGTCAAAAACAATCATATCCTGCGTCCATTCACTAACTATTCGGCTAAACCATGGCCGGGGTCAATCCTCCAGCCCGAATGGCAGGTCATGAGTCAATGACGGAATGCGCAACCTTGCCTTATTCACAAGATTTACATCAATCTCCGCCATCGTGATCCCAACATCCACACCGCCATCATCTATTATATTGCCCCATGGGTCAACAAAAAGTGAATGACCATAGGTTTTGCGAATGCCGCCCCCGGCGCTGATATGGCTTCCGGTCTGGGCCGGAGCCATGACAAAACTGCCATTTTCGATCGCACGGGCGCGCAGCAGAATATGCCAGTGTGCCTTGCCGGTCACGGCGGTAAACGCCGCTGGCACAGACAACATCATGGCCCCGGCCCGGGAAAGCGTGCGATATAATCCCGGAAAACGCAGATCATAACAGATCGACAGCCCCAATTTCCCCCACGGCGTTGCCGCAAGCACCGCCTGCTTGCCCGGCGAATAGCTGCGGGATTCCCGGTAATGTACGCCGTCGGGCAGATCGACATCAAACATGTGGATCTTGTCATAGCGGGTGACTATATGGCCTGCCGGTGACAGCAGGTAACTGCGATTGACCGCACGGCCAGCCGGTTTTTTGATCGCCATCGACCCGATGACCAGCCAGATACCCAGCTCCTGCGCCAGAGCCGTAAAAACCGGCAGCCCCGGATCCTCTTCCTCAATAAAAATTTTATCCAGCAACGCCCCGCGATCCGATTCCATCAGGGTGGTCATTTCCGGAGTCAGCACCATATCTGCCCCGCTCACCGCCGCAGCCCGGATTAATTCTTCGGCGCAAGCAATATTTTCTGCCATCTGGTTGGTGGCGGACATCTGCACCAGCGCCGCCAGAAATTTATCGCTGTGAGGTCTATTATCAAATGAGCTTGCCACCATCATGCCAGCAAGACGTCAAGCTCGCCCGCCCTTTCGAGAGCATAAAGATCATCACAACCACCCAGATGCTGATCCCCGATAAAAATCTGCGGCACGGTATCCGCTGGCCCGGTCAATCATGATTGACCGCTGTTCCGGGTGACGGCCAATATCAATTTCTTCAAAATTCTTACCCTTGTCTTGTAACAATGACTTGGCCCCCCAGCAATAGGGACACATCATTTTGGTATAGATGGTAATTTTCTTCATCCTGATACTTTCATCTCAACTCTTATTATTCCTGATATGGGCGTGCAGTGTTTCAAATTCCATAGCCGCGGTCAATTCAACTTATTGTTATGAAAAATTAGCACACCCGGGCCAGCGTTAAAATATCCACCGATCCGGCACCGGCCTGTTTTAACAGCCGCGCACAGGCCGTGGCCGTGGCCCCGGTGGTATAGACATCATCAATCACAATTATCGCGCGTTCAGCAATAATCTGCCGACATTTTTCCCGGATATTAAAGGCCCCGGCGACATTACGTTTGCGGCAGGCATAATTGCCTTCCTGCGGCGGGGTATAGCGGTGACGAACCAGCATATCAGGGATATAATCGAAGTGTTTTTTCCGGGCAAAATTCTGTGCCAGCACCGCCGCCTGATTATAGCGACGCTTGCGCAGTCTTTGTTTATGGAGTGGCACCGGGATGACCAGTGCGGATGACAGCTCAAGGCCCTGACTTGCCTGCGATAGCAGCTGGGCGAAGAAATCACCATAATCCGTCCGGTCGCCATGCTTGAAAGATATGATCATATGGCGCGAGCCGTCATCATAGCGCAGCGCCGCCCGCGCCCGGCGGAAAGGCGGCAGGCTTTTCAGGCAGGCGGCACAGAGCGCACCGTCACTCCCAAAATCAAACGGATAACCACAACAGGCACAGGCCGGACCCTGTAGAAAGTCCAGTTGCCTCCAACAGTCTGAACAAATTCGCCCCGCATCCTGCACCCCACCACCACAAGCCAGACAGCGCGGCGGCAAAAGCTGGTCCAGAAGATGGCGGCTCCAATGTGAAATACGGTGTTTAAAATTACTTTCTGTCATAACGCCCATTTGGGCCTTTTCCCGCCCGGATAAAAATGCCATATAGCAGTATGACAAAAACCAGCCCCGCTGACAATCCGGCAATTATATTTGACCGCCGGGCCTTGAGCCGTAACCGCGACCGGGTGGCGAAAAATTTTGCCGCCCATGATTTTCTGATCCGTGAAGTCGCCGAGCGTCTCTATGACAAATATCTTGATATCAACCGGAATTTTACCCATATCCTCGACCTTGGCTGTCATCGCGGCGAACTCGGGGATAAACTGAAAGATAAATTCGTCATCAGTCAGGATTTATCGCGGAATTTTCTCG
>JAADGA010000012.1 GCA_013152615.1 Alphaproteobacteria bacterium | reverse complement strand
GCCGTCACCGTCAATAATATCAAATGTGGTCGCGGTGCCGAAATCAATAATAATCATCGGCCCGCCATATTTTTTCTGGGCCGCAACCGCATTAACCAGCCGGTCGGCACCGACTTCCTGCGGATTATCCAGCCTGACGTCCAGCCCGAGATCAACATTCTCCTCACCAACCACCAGCGCCGTACAGTCAAAATAGCGCCGACATAACAGCTGTAGCGGAAACAGAGCCTGCGGCACCACCGTCGCGATAATCGCCCCGGTGATATTTTTCGGTGAAATATCCTCCAATTTCATCAACTGGGTCAACCACACCATATATTCGTCCGCTGTCCGGCTCGAGGAACTCGAAATCCGCCATTTATGACGCAACAGCGCGTCATCATGAATAGCAAAAACAATATTGGTATTTCCGGCATCAATGACAAGAAGCATAATCCATCCCTAGGCGAAGAAAACATCCCCGGCGGTAATATGTCGTCTTTTACCGTCAAACTCAAGCACTAGCGCGCCGGTTTCATCCAGATCCATAAACCGACCGCGCAATTCTTCCTCTGATAACCGGACAATGACGTCCTGACCCAAGCCGTGGGCGTTATGCTTCCACGCCTCTCTGATCGGCTGAAATCCGGCCTGTTGCCACCGCAAAATCCATCGGGCCATTGAGGCGACAAGCCGCGTCATAACCTGCTGCGTTTCCACATTATTTCCCGCTTCTTTTTTCAGATCCGTTGCCGGATAATGCGCCTGCTCAGGATGATCAATGACATTAATGCCGATACCGATAATGACATGGGACGGCGGGCACGCGCCCTGCCCGGTCGTCTCCAGCAGGATACCGGCAATTTTCTTATCCCCAACCAGAATGTCGTTGGGCCATTTGCACATCACCCGGGCATCTGTTGGCAAACTGTCCGCCACCGCATCGCGCACCGCCAGTGCCGCCACGAAAGAAAGCCCGGCAGCCGTCGGTAAATCACAATTTACACCATAGAGGAGCGAGGCAAAAAGATTACCGGGTTTTGAGGTCCATTCCCGGCCCCGACGGCCCCGGCCCGCGGTCTGCTCGTCCGCCTGCACCCAGACATTCCCCGTTGTCCCCGCAGCGGCGATCCGCCGACACTGGGCATTTGTGCTGTCCACAACGCCAAATGCCCGCAGACTGTAGCCTGCGGGCAAATCAGATAATTCCCGGGGGGTCATCGCCCTACGATATCAGCGAAGCCGCTGCCATTCTGGCATAATCCAACAACGGACCATTCACCTGTGGCAACAGGAATAAAATCAGTAATGCAGCGCCGATGCCCATGATCGCGGCCAGATTACCGGACCTTTGCGCGACAAATTCTCCCGTCGGCGGATCAAAAAACATCACCTTGACCACATTAAGATAATAATAGGCCCCGGCGACACTGGCAACGATACCAATGATCGCAAGCGCAATCAGACCGTAATCTGTCGCCGCCGGATTGGCCACAGCGGTCGCAATAACCGCCTTGAAGACATACCATTTAGCCCAGAAACCGGCCAATGGTGGAATCCCCGCCAGTGAAAACATAAAGACAGCCAGCGCCGTCGCCATGCCGGGACGGGTCTGGGCCAGACCGGCAAGATCAGATATTTCCTCAACCATACCGTCCTTGCGCCGCATTGACAGGATACAGGCAAAAGTGCCGATATTCATCACCAGATAAATCGCCAGATAGATTATCAGTCCGCGAATACCGGCGACACTATGGGCCGCCAGTCCGACCAGCGCATAACCAACATGCCCAATCGAGCTATAGGCCATCAAACGCTTGATATTGGTCTGGACAATCGCCGCCACCGCGCCCAGCACCATTGAGGCCAGCGACATAAACACGATTACCTGGGTCCATGACGAGGCAAGGTCGGCAAACGGCACATACAGCACCCGTACCAGCAAGGCCAGCGCCGCAATTTTCGGGGCCACGGCAAAAAACGCCGTCACCGGTGTCGGCGCCCCCTGATAAACATCCGGCGCCCACATGTGAAACGGCACCGCAGAAATTTTAAACGCGATCCCCGCCAGAATGAAGACCATACCGATGATCACACCGATATTAACTCCATGCGCACCGGCATGGGCGATGGTCTGGCCAATCACGGTAAAATCGGTGCTGCCGGTAAAGCCGTAAACCAGCGAACTGCCAAAAAGTAATATCCCCGAAGACAAGGCCCCCAGAACAAAATATTTCAATCCGGCTTCGGTCGATAATGCGCTGTCCCGGCGGAAAGCGGCCAGCACATAAAGGCTCAGAGACTGTAGCTCCAGCCCCATATAGAGTGTCATCAGATTATTGGCCGATACCATCACCATCATGCCAAGGGTCGCCAGCACCAGCAATATCGGATATTCGAATCGCTCTTCTTTTTCATCGCGGAAATATTGCAGCGACATAATCACCGATAACGCCGACGCCACCAGCACCATCAGCTTCATGATCGAGGTAAAGCGGTCGGCAACAAACATATCACCAAAGGTATAGCTCGGCGTTTTGGCCCATGTCACCGTCAGAAACAGGGTGACAATCATCAGCCCCACCGCCAGCAGCGAGATAAAGCCCGTGGACTTGTTGCCCCGGAAAGCGCCGATCATCAACAGCAGCAAAGCCCCGATGGCCATAAGAATCTCGCCGGACGCCGGGGCCAGATCAGGAAACATTGTTTCAGTCATTATCATAGTCTCCCTAATGTGCTACCGCATCAGTAACCAGCGCCAGCGCCGCCTGATGATGGGTGATAAGATTTGCTACCGATACATGGATAAAGTCCAGGAATGCTGACGGATATATCCCCATCCACAGGGTGAGAACCACCAGCGGAGTAAAGATAATGATCTCCCGTCGGCTGATATCAAGCATCGCCTTCAGATCCGGTTTAATCAATTTGCCGAACATAACCTTGCGATACATCCACAGCATATATGATGCGCTGAGAATCAATCCGGTCGTTGCCAGGAACGCCGCCCAGATATTAGCCTTGAACAGGCCGATCAGCACCAGGATTTCGCCGACGAAATTACCGGTCCCCGGCAATCCGACCGATGCCATGGTAAAGAACATAAAGATCAGGGCATATCTCGGCATGATATTGGTGAGGCCGCCATAACGGGCAATCTCGCGGGTGTGAAGCCTGTCATAGATCACGCCGACACACAGGAACAGGGCGCTGGCGACAAAGCCGTGGGCCACCATCACCATGATGGCACCCTCAATCCCCTGGGTATTGAAAGTGAAAATACCGAGGGTGACAAAGCCCATATGGGCAACCGAGGAATAGGCGATCATCTTCTTCATATCGGTCTGCATCAAGGCAACAAGCGAGGTATAAATGATCGCAATCACCGACAGGGTATAGATCAGCCACGCAAGCTCTTCAGACGCCACCGGGAACATCGGCAGGGAAAATCTCAGGAAGCCATAGCCGCCCATTTTAAGCAGAATCCACGCCAGAATGACCGAGCCCGCCGTCGGTGCCTGCACATGGGCATCCGGTAGCCAGGTGTGAACCGGCCACATCGGAATCTTGACCGCAAAAGAGGCGAAAAAGGCCAGAAACAGCCATATCTGCGCCGAGGGATCAAAATTATACTGCATCAAGGTCGGAATATCGGTGGTCCCCGCCTTGAAATACATATAGAGCAGCGCCAGCAACATCAGCACCGACCCCAGCAGGGTATAGAGGAACAGCTTGTAAGTTGCATAAACCCGGTTTTTACCGCCCCAGACCCCGATAATCAGGAACATCGGAATTAATCCGCCTTCAAAGAACAGGTAAAACAGCACAATATCAAGGGCGGAAAATACCCCGATCATCAATGTTTCCAGAATCAGGAACGCTATCAGATATTCCTTCACCCGGGTCTTGACCGAATCCCAGCCGGTCAGGATAACAATCGGCATAATGAAGGTGGTCAGCATGATAAACAGGATTGAAATCCCGTCAATGCCCATACGGTAATTGATCTTGTCGCCGAGCCAGCTCACATTCTCCTGAAACTGGAAACCCGCCGTGGTTTTGTCAAAATTAAACCACAGGTATAGTGAGGCAAGAAAGGTGAAAATTGTTACCCACAGCGCCGCGTTGCGCGCATTGCGATCAGCATTTTCGCCCTTGGTCAGCAGAATGAACACCACCCCGAGCAACGGCAGAAAGGTGATGATGGATAAAATCGGAAAATGCTCCATTGGAAAATGTTCCATCAGCTCGCTCCTCCAACAAACCACGTGACGAATCCTGCAATACCGATCAGCATGGCAAAGGCATAATGATAAACATAGCCGCTCTGCAGGGTTTTAAGCCGGCGAGCAAGGTTCATAACCGCCGCTGCCGCCCCATCCGGTCCATAACGGTCAATGATGCCCTCGTCACCCCGTTTCCACAGGAAAGTGCCCAGCCGTTTGGCTGGTTCGACAAACAGAAAATCATAAATCTCGTCAAAGTACCATTTATAATAAAACAGATTATAGAGATAGCGGAATGTGACCACAAATCTGGCCGGAGTCCCCGGCTTCCAGATATAGGCATAATGCGCCACAATAAAGCCCAGCACCATGGCGATAAACGGTGATATGCTGACCCAGCCGGGAACATGTTCTGCCGCCTCCAGCACATTATGCGTGCTGTCTTTGAGGAACAGGGCATGGCCCCAGAACGCCTCATAACCCGCGCCGACGAAAATATTGCGGAAGAAATAACCGGCGAAAACCGCGCCGATCGCCAGACCATATAACGCCACTATCATCCAGTTACTGCTTTCATGGATATGGTCCTGCACCGCTTTGCTTGACCGGTTGCGGCCAAAAAAGGTCATGAAAATCAGCCGCCAGCTATAAAAAGATGTCAGCAGTGCCGCCAATACCCCCATTGAATAGGCATAACCCGACCATGATGACCCCGAAGCATAGGCGGCCTCAATAATCATATCCTTGGAATAATAGCCGGCAAAGCCCGGAAATCCGGTCAGCGCCAACACACCGATCAGCATCATGACAAAGGTCGTGGGTATTTTTTTCCATAATCCACCCATTTTACGCATGTCCTGTTCGTCGCTCATCGCATGGATCACCGAACCGGCAGCCAGGAACAGCAGCGCTTTAAAGAAAGCATGGGTGAACAGATGGAAGATACCGCCGCCATAAGCCGATACCCCCAGGGCAAAGAACATGTAACCAAGCTGTGAACAGGTGGAATAGGCGATCACCCGTTTAATATCATTCTGGGTGGTGGCAATAGTGGCGGCAAATATCGCGGTCGAGGCCCCGATGAACGTAACAAACCCCAGAGCCGTCGGCGAATATTCAAAAATCGGTGACATCCGGGCCACCAGAAAAACCCCCGCCGTCACCATCGTTGCCGCGTGAATCAGGGCCGATACCGGGGTTGGCCCCTCCATCGCATCGGGCAGCCACACATGCAGGCCAAGCTGGGCGGATTTACCCATGGCACCAATGAATAACAGAATGGATATGGTGGTGATCAAATCCAGATTCATCCACAGGAAATGAATTTGCTGTCCCTGCAATGCCGGAATCTGGGCGAACACCGTGTCGAAATTAACCGACCCGGTCACCATAAAAATGGCAAATATCCCGAGGGCAAAGCCGAAATCGCCAATCCGGTTGACGACAAAAGCCTTGATCGCCGCGGCACAGGCCGAGGGTTTCTTATACCAGAAACCGATCAGCAGATAAGACGACAGCCCGACCCCTTCCCAGCCAAAAAACAGCTGGATAAAATTATCTGCCGTTACCAGCATCAGCATGGCAAAGGTAAAAAAGCTCAGATAGGCCATAAACCGCGGCTTGTCCGGGTCATGGGCCATATAGCCGATTGAATAGAGATGCACCAGACAGGATACGGTATTGACCACCACCAGCATCACCGCCGTCAGGGCATCAACCTTGAAAGCCCAGTCGAAGGTGAAAGTGCCGGAGTTTATCCAGGTTGCGAGGGTCACATGATCGACCTCGCCACCAAGACCAACCCGGAAGAAGACAACCCACGACAATACCGCCGAAATTATCAATGCGCCACTGGTAACAAACTGCGACCCGCGATCGCCAATCCGTCGACCGAATAATCCGGCAATCAGGGCCGCGAGCAGGGGGCCGAAAACAATTATCTGATACATCTGCGCTTACCCTTTCATCAGATTTATGTCTTCAACCGCAATCGTGCCGCGATTACGATAATATATCACCAGTATCGCCAGACCAATCGCCGCCTCGGCCGCAGCAACGGTCAGGATGAACATGGTAAAAACCTGCCCCACCATGTCATGCAGATATGATGAAAAGGCGACAAAATTGATATTGACCGCCAGCAGGATAAGCTCAATCGACATCAATATGATAATCACATTCTTCCGGTTGAGAAAAATGCCGAAGATACCAATGGTAAAAAGTATGGCGGCAACTGTCAGATATTGTGAAAGTCCAATTTCCATTATATTTTCCCTACCCCAAGCCTTGACCGGGTTTGACTTTAACGATTTCATAGGCCTCATGGCGACGCCGCATGACCTGCTTGTTGACATTCTGTTTCTTGACCCCGGGCCTTTTCCTGTGAGTAAGGACAATCGCGCCGATCATCGCCACCAGCAGGATCATCCCCGCCATCTGGAACAGAAAAACATATCTGGTATAAAGCAGACTGCCGAGGGCCTGGGTGTTTGACATCTGGGCAAGGGCCGGAATTGCCGTCGCCGGGTCCGTTATAACATGCCCGGTAAGCCCCCATCCCATGCCGACCAGCGCCAGTTCCGCCAGCAACACAATGCCGATCAGCCCGCCAACCAGCAGATATTTCTGGAATCCCTTGCGCAGTTCATTGTAATCAATATCGAGCATCATCACCACGAACAGGAATAATACCGTGACCGCGCCGACATAAACGATCACTAAAATCATGGCAATAAATTCTGCCCCGAGCAGGACAAACAGCCCGGCTGAATTGAAAAAAGCCAAAATAAGAAACAATACCGAATGCACCGGATTGCGGCTCGCTATTACCATGATCGCAGAAATTACCGTGATCGTGGCAAAAAGATAAAAAGCTAAGGCATAAATCATATTTCTTCTTTCCTGCTTTTCAGGCCCACTTTTCCCGCTTACCTGTAAGGCGCGTCCAGTTTGAGGTTGGTGGCGATTTCCTGTTCCCACATTTCGCCGTTCTTAAGCAGCTTTTCCTTGTTATAGAAAAGTTCCTCGCGGGTTTCAGTGGCAAATTCAAAATTCGGTCCCTCGACAATAGCCTCCACCGGACAGGCCTCCTGACAATAACCGCAATAGATGCATTTGGTCATGTCAATGTCATAGCGGGTGGTACGCCGACTGCCATCCGCGGCAACGGCGGCCTCAATAGTAATCGCCTGCGCCGGACAGATCGCTTCACATAGCTTGCAGGCAATGCAGCGTTCCTCACCATCAGGATAGCGTCTGAGCGCGTGTTCCCCCCGGAACCGCGGGCTTAACGGTCCTTTTTCATAGGGGTAGTTAATGGTGGCCTTTGGCCGAAACATATAGCGGAATGTCAGCCACATGGCCTTGACAAAATCGCTTAACAGAAATGTTCGTGCGGCGTGTTTGAGAAGTGACATATCCCTTGATCCCTTATACCGGTATCTTGCCGGTTAACAACAGAAAGACTCCGGTCAAAACCACCCAAAGCAACGATAACGGCAGAAATACTTTCCACCCGAGGCGCATTAACTGATCATAGCGGTAGCGCGGCACTGTCGCCTTGACCCATGAGAACAGAAAGAACACGAAAAATATCTTGCCAAAGAACCAGATCCATCCCGGAATGATATAGAGCGGTGCCCAGTCAAGCGGTGGCAGCCAGCCGCCCAGAAACAGAATACTGACCATGGCGCACATCAGGATGATATTGGCGTATTCACCAAGGAAAAACAGGGCGAAGGCCATGGAAGAATATTCAACCTGATAACCGGCGACGATCTCGGCCTCGGCCTCGGGCAGGTCGAACGGCGGCCGGTTGGTTTCGGCGAGGGCCGAAATAAAGAAGACAACCGCCATTGGCAATAACGGGGTGAAAATATACCACTGGCCTTTCTGTGCCATGACAATATCGCTTAAGTTCAGCGAGCCCGCCGTCATCAGCACCGTCACCAGCACAAAGCCGATGGAGACTTCGTAAGACACCATCTGCGCCGAACAGCGCAACGCGCCGAGGAAGGCATAGCGCGAATTACTGGCCCAGCCCGACAGGATAATGCCATAGACCCCGAGCGACGATATCGCAAACAGATACAACACCCCGACATTAAGGTTCGACAACACCACCCCGGCATCGAATGGAATTACCGCCCACGCGACAAGCGCCAGCAGAAATGTCAATGCCGGTGCCAGCAGAAAAACGAATTTGTTGGCACTGGCCGGAATGATAGTCTCTTTCAGGAACAGCTTCAGACCATCGGCAAAAGACTGCATCAACCCCCACGGCCCGACCACATTGGGACCACGGCGCAGCTGCATCCCGGCCCAGACTTTGCGGTCCATATAAACGCTCATCGCCACCGCCAGCAACAGCGGTAATACAATCGCCAAAATTCCGACAACAATGCCGAGCAATGTCGCGAACCACGGCACCAAAGTTACCCCGAAGCCCCACTGAAAAAATTCAACCAGTAAATCAGCCATTGGTTCCTGTTGCCTCCGCCCTGAATTTTACGCCGTCATAGGCATTACTGCACTCTGCCATCACCTTTGACGACCTTGCGATCGGATTGGTTTGATAAAAATCATCAATCAGATTTGTGATCGGCCCATCGGATAATTTGCCCGGAACACCAAAGTCGGCCCAATCCTCATCCGGCAGCTGATCCACGATCCCGAAACCGGGATAATCCGCAATCATCTTACCACGCAGTTCCGCAATGCTGTCATACGGCAATGTCACCCCGAGCTGTTCCGACAGGGCGCGTAATATCGCCCAGTCTTCACGGGCGTCACCGGGACCGAATATGACCCGGGGTGCGCTCTGCACCCGGCCCTCCATCGTGACATAAGTCCCCGGCTTTTCAGTATAGGCAACCCCCGGCAGGATCACATCCGCATGTTTGACCCCTTCGTCGCCGTGACTGCCCTGATACACCACAAAGGCGTTGGCCAGACGTGACGTGTCAATTTCATCGGCCCCCAGATTAAACACAACCTCAATATTGCCCGCGGCCGCGGCATCAAGAATAGCGTCCACGCCCCCCTCGGACACCAGCCCCAAATCCAGCGCCCCGACCCGGCTGATGGCGTGATGCAGGATGTTGAACCCGTTCCAGTCGGCCGTCACCACGCCATATTTATCGGCGATATCATGGGCAAGCTTTAAGATCGCCGCCCCGTCCGCATGACCGACCGCCCCGGACCCCAGAATGATCATCGGCTTTTTGGCCATTTTCAAGACCTTGGCAAAATCGCCCTTGCCCTTGAGTAAATCTTCCAGCGCCTGTGCCGTATTTCCCAGATGGTCAACATCATAGGTCAGCTTTTCATCTTCGCCAACCAGAGCCACCCGGCCCCGGCGGGCAAGATAGCGCAGGCGGACATTCAACACCGGTGCTTCTTTGCGCGGGTTGGTGCCGACCAGCAGACAGGCGTCGGCCTCGTCAATCCCGGCAATGGCCGAATTGAACAGATAGCCAACCCGGTGGTGGCCGCCATATTTCGCGCCGTCCTGACGGCAGTCAATAGTGGTGGAGCCAAGCGCCGTCATCAGCCCTTTCAGCGCGTACATGCTTTCCAGATCACACAGGTCGCCGACCAGAGCCGCAATCTTGTCGCCCTTCAGCCCTTTCAGCTCATGAGCGATAACCTCAAAGGCCTCGGCCCATGACGCCGGTTGCAGGGTGCCGTCGCGGCGCACATAAGGCTGGTCAAGCCGGTTATATTTCAGGCCGTCAACCGCATGCCGGGTCTTGTCGGAAATCCATTCCTGATTGACATCTTCACTCAGCCGCGGCAGGAAGCGCATCACTTCGCGGCCCCGGGCATCAGCCCGAATACTGGAGCCCATGGCATCATGGATATCAAAGGTTTCGGTTGAGGCCAGTTCCCATGGCCGGGCGGAAAAGGCATAGGGTTTGTTGGTCAATGCGCCCACCGGACATAAATCAACCACATTGCCCGAAAGTTCGGAGGCAAAGGGCTGCTCAAGATAAGTAGTGATTTCCAGATGATCGCCGCGCCCCAGACCGCCCAGAGCCGGCACCCCGGCAATTTCTTCGGAGAAACGCACACAACGGGTACAGTGGATACAGCGGGTCATCATGGTCTTGATCAACGGCCCGAAGTCATCCTTGTAGACGATGCGCTTTTTTTCAGTATAGCGGTTATCGTCGCCGCTGTAATACAGATATTGATCCTGAAGGTCACATTCGCCGCCCTGAT